>CAKUCE010000092.1 GCA_934643535.1 uncultured Clostridia bacterium
TCCCCCCGCAATTGGCGTGAGACATACTCAAATTTTGCCGGTTGGAAAATTGCCGTGTTTCTTGTGTACCTTTGCAATGCAAAATGCCAGCGTGGTTTCAAATCCACGCTGGCATTTTTTAGCGAGCCATGAGGCCCGTTGCCGAATGGCGGTCTACGCTCGCCAACAAACTGGAAATCGCACCAGACCCGCGAGCCGCGAGGCCCGTCGCCGAGCGGCGGTAACTCCGCAGCCAAGCCTCATGTCTCCCTATGCCCCTGCGCGCCATCGGCGCGCAGTCCGAAAGAGGCTCAGCCTCCGAGCCATGAGGCCCGTCGCCGAATGGCGGTCTACGCTCGCCAACAAACAGGGAATCGCACCAGACCTGCGAGCCGCGAGGCCCGTCGCCGAGCGGCGGTAGCTTCACGGCCAAGCCGCATGTCCCGCTAGCGCCCTGCGCGCCTGCGGCGCGCAGTCCGAAAAGGGGACTCAGTCCCCGATTTTGCCGAGGACGATGAAACGGGCGCCGTCGAAGGAGTAGGCGCAGGTGGAGAGCATGAGGATGCGGTCGTCGAAGGTGACTTCCACGCCAGTGTCGTAGGGGGTGGAGGTCACGGCGCGGTGAAGGAACTTGTCGAAATCCTCCTCCGTGTCAAAATTGGTGGGGTAGGTAAAGGTGTAGCCGTTGACGGTGTAGGCGGCGAAGACGGCCACATCGTAGTCCCCGGCGGGGGTCATGAGGCGGATGGTCTTGTGGGTCTCCCAGTATTCACGGCTTTCGTAGTTGTGCAGGCCGCCGAACATGGAGCCGCCGCGCATGTGGTGCCCGTGGAGGATGTTGACGGTATCGTTGAAATCGCCGCTGTTGGCCTCGTCCATCATGATGGAGCCGAAACGGTTTTTGGTGCCGTCGGGGAAATGCTTGAGGTAATATTCGTTGTCGTCGCCGTGAACGACGGGATAATCAATCACGCTGTCGTCCAGACGGATCCAGCCAACGATGTCGGGCATGGTCTGCCGCAGGCGGTCAAAGTCCTTCTCGGAGACAGCCTGAACGGACTGGTCGGGCTCCACGTCCAGATAGGAAGGCGGGAGGGTGGTTTGAGGCACCCATTCACCGGTCTGATCGGCGGATGCGGAAGCCTGCGGAGCCAGCGTTGCATCCGGCAGGACGGTCGCCATCAGGGGCAGGCTGACCTCCTGATCGTCCGCGGCGGCGGTCTCGCTGCTCTGGGACAGATTGGCATAGAAATCATCCAGCGAATGCTGCTCGTACAGCTCCACCAGCGCCAGCGTGCCAAGCACCAGCGCGGCCAGGATCAGCGCTGCCAGAAGAAAAACAAGCAGGGCGCGGCGAGCGCCCCCCTTGTATTTTCGGTTGTCAGGGTTCCGGCGGCTCATTGAGCGCCGCCCTCCTTCTTGCGAAGGCTGCGGAACACGAATCCAGCGGCGATGAGCAGCGCCAGACTTCCGGCCACCAGCCAGGGCCAGTTTTCGCTGACGCCGGTAGGCGTGATGGTGCCGGGCTTGTTGTCGTATTTATTGACGAAGAGCGCCAGATCGGTCTTGGTCTCGCTGCCCTGCAGGCGCATGGCGACGGCAGTCTCAATGCCCTTTTCGCCGTTGAACACGCTGATGGTCACGTCATAGACGCGGGTATCATAAGCGAGGCGCTTGTTGACGTTCTTCGGGATCTGCGAAATGGTGTAGTGATAGATGCCCAACTCGGTAAAGTTGATGGCGGGGAAATCCACCGGGACTTCCCGGGCATAACCGGCGGCTTCCACGTCATAGGACTTGCCCGCATAGCCCACAGGCATGGGACAGTCGGAATCGACGGGGGTCAGCCGGAGGAAGAAGCGATCGTAGACGGCGGGGATGGAGCCGCCGCGAAGCTCGATCTTGCCGTGAAGGGTCACCCTAGCCTTAATGGACGGGGACTGCTCTGCAAGGGCAGCGGGCATGAGCGCGGTCAGGCACAGCGCCAGGGCAATCACAGCGACCAAAATGGCGCGAAGGTTCGATTTCATATTCAAACATCCTCCCTGTTTTCCTGGCCGTAGTCGTTCATAACCGCCAGTACTATCGTTCTCGCGTCCGTAAACTCGGACGAGCAGGTGGCCATGGCGATGATCCGGGGCGTTTCACCGGCTTCGATGGCGTCCTCCAGCATGGTCACGGTATCGGCGTCGAAATGAAGCGCCTCGGCCTTTACGAAGGGAAGCAGCTTACCGACGCCATCCTTTTTCCAAAGGGTGGGGTTGAAGATCTTTTCCTCGGACGAGGGCACCACCATGCAGGCGAAGACCCGCAGGGACCACTGATGGCCGGGGATAATGAGGCTTCCGGTGTAGTATTGCCGGAAGAAGTCCAGATCCTTGTACAGATCCAGATCGCCGAACATCCCGCTGTTTTCCATGTGGTGTCCATGCAGCAGGGTGTAGGGGTCGGCAAAGTACTGATCGCAGCGGGTGTCGATGAAGATACTGCCCGCCAGCGCGAAGTTGCCGTACACATCGGTGTTGATGTAGGTGAAGTTGTCCGCGCCCTGAAGGACGGGATAATCAATGTGGGTGTTGTCGAGGGTCAGCCAGGCCTTCACGTCCTGATTGACGCGCAGGAGCTCGGCGAAGGACGGGCCTTCCTCCTCGGCGTTCTCGTCGATTTTGGGTTTGAGCTGGATCATGTCGTCCTGAACGTTTTCAGCGGCGGCATAGATCTGGTGATTGTCCCACAGGCTGTAGCCCGCGTATGCCCCGGCGATCAGGAGGGAAAGGCCCACAGCCAGACTGATAAGACCATTGGCGAATCTGACGAAGCCCTTTCCCATCCTGCCACTCCTTTATTGCCGGTTCATTGGGGCCTTGCCGGGCCGGGGTTTCCGCGCCCCGGCCGGGACAAAGCGCCGGTTAGAGTTGATTAGTTGTTGTGAGCCTTGCGCTTGAGCAGCAGGGCGGCGCCAGCCAGCACCACGAAGCCGATCAGCAGGACGTAGGGCAGATTCTCGGTGGTCACGCCCATGTCGATTTCGCCGGTCTTGGTGTTGGTGAAGGCAGCGGTCTGATTAGCGGCGGCGATGGTGCCAGTGGCGCCAGTCGCGCTGGTGGTGTAACCATCAGCCGCGGTTTCAGTCACGGTGTAGGACACGCCATAGGGCAGGTTGGCAATGCTGATGGTCTCGTCATGATGCAGATAGAAGGTGGCCTCCTCACCGATCTTGATAGTGGTGGGATTGTCGGTATAGGAACCGCCGCTCACAGCATAGCTAGCACCATAGGTCTTGCCGGTTTCGCCGGTCAGAGTCACTTTGAACTCGAAGTACTTGTTTTCGTCGCCCAGATTACCGGTAACAGTCTTGGACACGTTCAGAGCGCCAGCGCTGTAAGTGTTTGTAAAACTATCAGACTTCGTGCCGCCCTCGCTCTCAGTATGCACAGCAGCAACGCGGATCTTGCCTTCTCCGTCGTTAATAACGGTCACAACCAGCTTAATGTCGTTGCCATAGTAGGTAACGCCAGCGGTGGTGCCAGCAACTTCCTTCAGGGTGTACTCGTACACACCAACACTGGTATAAGTAGGCAGCGCAACAGTGATGTCGCCGGTAGTGCCGTTAACAGTAGCAGCGCCAGCAGCGAAATCCGCACCGGTGATAGTGCCCAGCGCAGGAGCAGTAGCAGCTTCACCATCCGCCACACGGCTACCAGTCTGCTTAAGAGTGAAGTTTTCAGCGGGAGAAGTAGTGCCAGCGTTGGTCAGCTTATAAGCCTTATGGATGGTCACAGTAGTCTGGTCAGTGTAAGTAGGAGCAGTGGTAGGCGGTACTTCAGCTTCAGTCGCAAACGCCGCGCTCACGCCCAGCACGAGCATCAGGGTCAAGAGGATCGCTACAAACTTTTTCATGGTTTTGTTTCTCTCCTTGTTTTTCAGATTTTTGGGGATCGGATTTATATCATGCCCGACGAGTGGAGCCGGGTTGATACCGTTGATGGTTGGCGCGGGGTCAGAGACCTCTGCGTCGGAGAATGGTGATGACCTTGCCCTCCACCTGATCCAGCGACACGGCCCCATACAGGCGGCTGTCGGTGGAGCGGGTGCGGTAGTCGCCCAGCACGAACACGCTGTTTTCCGGCACCTTATAAGGGTAGGTCAGGGGGCTGTCCTCCTCGGGGTAGGTGGGGTACAGAATCTCGCCGGTCTGGGTGGTGCCGTTCACCGTGAGGGAGCCGCTGTCGTCGATGGTGACATTATCGGTGGCCCGGGCCACGATGCGGCCGAACTTAAGCCCCGTTTCCGTGCGGTACACGATCACGTCGTTCTTGGCGTACTCCTGCTCCATACGGAACACGATGGCAAGGTCGCCGTCCTTCACGGCGGGGAACATGTCCATGCCCTTTACCTGGGTAATCATGAACAGGAAGTGGAAGAAGCAGAAGGCCACGGCTGCAAGCAGCAGCACGCGCACGAGCAGGCTGCGGTTATCGGCCCTTGCGGCCAACTGGTCGCGGCGCTGTTTGATCGCTTCTTCCAGAGTGCGCGGCTTTTTTGCGGCCATTACTGCCCATCCTCCCCGGCGGGCTGGCGGTCCGGTTCAGGGGCTTCGTACCCATGGGCCGGGCCGGGCTGCTGATAGCCGTAGCCGTACTCCCAGCGCTGCTGCTCCAACAGTGCGTCATAGCGCGCCCGTTCGGCCACCAGCGCGGTGTTGTACATCGCATTGAGCTCTTCGATCTTTTTCCAGAGGTCGCGCTCGCTTACGCCGCCGAAGATCTGCTTACGGAAGCGCACCTTGCGCAGCCATTGCAGGATGCGCTTCTGCTCGCAGTTCAGGGGCTGGACGGCTTCGCGCCGTCCCTGACCCCGGTTCTGAACGGGCCTTTGCGCGGGTTGTTGTCCGTTCCTTGGTGGCATGGTTTCTTTACTCCTTAGTCCTCGCGGTTCTTGCGGCGGCGGATGATGACGAACGCGCCGATGGCCGCCACGCAGGCGATAATCAGGATATACGGCAGAGCGTCGAGGGAAACACCGGTGTCGGGGGTGGTGTTCTTGGTGTTCACGACCTCGAAGTGGGGATTCACGCCCACGACATAGTTTTCGACCTTATCGGTCGCTACATTATTGATCGTGACCGTATAGCCCTTGTCCGTGGCGAACTGTTCTTCAAAATTGATCTTCGCACCGATCGGGACATTGGCGATCGTGGCATTTCCGTTATCGCCCAGCTCAAACGTAAGCGTCTTGCCCGTTCCAAGCGTCGTAGCGCTGTCATTCAGTCTGACATTGCTGAAGTCCTTGCCTTCCTCGGCGATAAAGGTCATAACGAAACGATAGTTGGCGCTCTTATCGGCGAAGTTGCCTTCGACCTTCTTATGGACGGTGATGGTGGTAACGTCCAGATCAAACTTAGCGTAGTAGGTGGCGGCCTTGTAGCCCATCACATCGTTATTCTTTTCGTCGGTGCCGATCTTTTCTTTCTGCGGGATCAGTTTCTTGGTGGTCGCATCTATCCATGCAGAGTCCACAGGAATGGTGCAGGCCTCATCTGTGTACCAGCCAACGAACTTATAGGTCGGCGCATTGGGGATCGGCGTGGACCCCTTCACCGTCGCATCCGTAATGACCTTCACATTGTTGTCGGCGTAATTATCCAGCGTGTTTCCTGCGCCCGTGGGCTGCACGGCCACATAGGTGATATTGATGGTATTCTGGGTGTAATAGAACGTCTTCACATTCTTTACGGGCGCTTCAGATTCCTCAATACCGATCTTGATCACCTGAGTTTCAGGACTCACCAGCGTATATCCCGGGATTTCCTTGGCACGTCCGGATACCGTCGCTTCGTAAAGCGCCTTACCTGTCACGCTCTCGGCAAGCACCGTGTCAGTGCCCTGCTCAAGGTAGCGGAACTCGTAGGGGTACTCGATGCGGTCATAGTACAGGTTCAGCACAAGGCCTTCTGCGGTCAGTTCTCCGGTGACATTGCTCAATCCCTCATTATGGGTAAATCCATCCAGATTCAGCCACTCGGCAGTGTAAGTCTCGCCGATCAAGCCGTCCAGATTCGTGCTGCTGGAATACTCTGTGTAACCGGTGCCCGCAATGTTCTGCGTCCAGTGGATAATCTGCACGGGAGCGTGCTTTTCATCCTTTTCGTACCAGAAGGTAATCACGTTTTCGCTTTCATCCGCACTCAGCACCAGCCGCTTCTGGTAAGCGTCGGGACGGTAGCCAGGCACTGTTACGAATTTTTCAGTAATTACCGCATCGGAAGTCACGGCCGTCTTTTCCTCATGGAGGACTGTACCCGTACCCTTTTCCAGATACCGCACGGTGTAGTTAACTTTATCCCGCTGTACGTATACGAACGTGTATTCATTGCCGCCATTGATATTCATGGTAATGGAATGGCTGCTGACCATCGGGAAGTAACCGCTCTGGTATCCGCTGTCCAGCTGGGAGCCGGTCTTGGCCACAAACGTGCGCGTGGTACCGGCCAGTGCGCTGCCAACAGTTTCCGTTGCGATGACCGTACCGTTTTCCAGCGTATACCGGATGGTAAACGGCACCATCACATTGGAGCTCCACTTAGCGTACAACTCCAGATCCTTGCGGATAGCCATGGAAGGCGTGTAGGCCTTTTCAACTCCGTTTTCCCTATAGAACCAGCCAATGAACGTGTAGCCGCCGTTTTCGGTCGAATATCCGAGGGCAGTGCTACCGTGGTCAACGTTCTCTTCGTGTTCAGGCGTGGCTCCCTCTTCCTTGGCATAGGTCACCTTATGCTGAATGGGATTCCACTTGGCATAGAACACGGTGTTATTGTAAGGCATCGTGGCGGTAGCCCAATCCACGGCCACGGTGCAGCCGGGGTCAGTGTACCAACCACCGAATTCGTAAGCATTTACCTCCAAACCACTGGGATAATCCGGAATAAAATTATAGGAACTCAGTACGCCTTCATAAGGAACAGTTACGCTGTTTACAATCGTACCATGGTTGTTGAAATCCAGTTTATAGCTGTTGCGAGTATAGTAGATATAGTAGTCATTTCCACTGCTACTACTACTTTTAAATGTGAAACCTGGAATAGCAATATAGTCTTCTTGTGTAAAGGACCAATTTCCTTTTTGGACCTTCAAATCATCTTTTATGGACTTTGTTGTTCCTTCTTCATAATAATGAATCGTACTAGATCCACTGCCAGTATTACCGTAAATTGTCAGATCATTATTAGGCATATCCGGGGCAGCAGTATAGAATGTATTGCCATTTTTCGTGGTATACCAAAGGTATCCGCTCGGGGCCTGGTTCCACCACTTTGTAGTATCGGCACCATACTTAATATTCTTGAATTCAGCCTTGGTTACCCAGTTGCTAGACAACCAGCCTTCGTCTACCATAAACTTCAGTGTATAGGTATTCCGCTTATAGTAAACGTTAACAACAGTCGTACCGTCGCCCAACACAGTCACATTCTGATCTGCATGATCAAAGTGAAAACCAGTGTAAGTTTTGTCGCCGGAGCCGCTTACGCTGCTGCCGACAGCCGCGCTCCGCTGAACAGAAGAATCATAGCTGTAGTCGTCGTCATTAGCGTTTTCCAGCCAATACTGAACCAGATAAGTCGCCTGTCCGGCGTTCCACTTTGCCGTAAGGGTCATGTCCTTGGCGGGCATCGTGTCAGGCTTGGCAGGTTCCCAGCCACCGAACGTATAACCGCTCTTTTGCGGATCGTCGATGTTGATCGTCGCGCCGAAACGTGCATAAACAGGGTCAGCGCCATAGCCGCCGTCCAGATTCAGATTCAGCAGATAATAATTACGATCATATTTGATCTCCACGACCGTGCTGCCGTCAGCCGCAATTTTGATCGTGGTATCATACAGCGCAGAGGTGAAACCTTCGATGGTTTTGGCCAGTCCCGTGCCAACAGGGTCTTCCGTAAGGCCCTGCTTGGTTTCAGTTGCATTCAGCGTGTATTCATCATTATCTACATTTTGCAGGTAGTGCTCTACCGTGAAGTTTACCAGCGCGGGGCTGTAGGTGACCGTATACGTTTTATTCTCCTGAATATCGGTCACGTTCACATTGACAGCCGTCTGGTCAGCCGTATAGCCGACCACAGTGGGGCTTTGAACATCCACTGCGTAGCTGCTGCCCTTGGCAATGGTCGCCGTCCAGGGGTTAGCCGCCTGCTCGCCATTTTCAAATACATAGTTGATCACAATGGAATAAGTTTCCTGTTCGTCTCCCTCACTCTGCGGAGCAACAGGAGCCTTCACCACGACAGTATTACTATCGGTGGTCTCCGCGAACACGGTCGCGGGAACCAGCGACAGGATCATCATCAGCGTCAGCACCAGCGCCATGACTTTCTTCAGGCCGTTTCTCATGTTGGGTTCTCCTTCCCGTTTTGTTTACTCTTCGAGGCCTTACGAAGTCAGTCCTCGGTGGTGATCGTAACGCGCATTCTCCACGCCAGACCCATGTTGCTCTCGGTCAGCGTGTAGGTGTGGGTCAGGGTATTCGTTTCGCCATCCTGCCAGTCGCCGGTCGGTTCGCCGTCCGCATCCACGGGGCAGAACTGCCATACGGTGGTGTAGGAGGTATTTTCAAAGCCGGTCAGTTCGGCGGTCAGGGTCACGGCGGTGCCGATGGTCAGCTCGTCCGCGTTCTTGGAGAAGGTCACATGAACGCTGCGCTCTACGGGCGCGGGGACGGGTTCTTCGGCAGGCTCCTCCTCCGGCTGCTCCTCCACGGGGACCTCCGGCTCCTCTTCGGGAGCGGGTTCCTCGGTCGGCTCGGCCGCAGGCTCTTCCTCCGCCACAGGCTCCTCGGTGGGTTCGGCTTCCGGCTCGTCCGCCTTGGGGGCGCTGTAGCCGTCCACCAGACTGGCCATCACGTAGCCGGTCTTGCCGTTCGCCGTCACCTTCAGCCAGGCTTCGCCCGCGTCGTTGGTCACGGCTTCGATCACGTCCACATGCGTGCCCTCGGCCAGCTTGTCCACCTTGGCCTCGCTCTTGGAGGGACCCTTGCGCAGGTTCACCGCGTTGGTGTTGATGCAGGGGTAGTCCGCGGCGGGCGCTTCCTCCACGGCGAAGTCGAAGTCCGCCGACAGGATCTTCAGCTCGTCGGAGCCGTCCAGCAGATCGGCCTCGTCCTTCAGGGTGATGAAGCCCAGCGCGGACGCATAGAAGTAACCCTCCACCCGCTCGCCGCCGGCGTAGAAGACCGCCTGATAGAGGGCGTACTCGATGTCTCCCTCTTCATTATAATAGTCCTTCTGCCAGATCACCCGGACGGTGTTCATCCCGATGAAGGTACCCAGCAGCTTGTCCTTCGCGGCGGTCTTGTACAGACGGGTGCCGCCGCTGATATAGGCGTAATTGGAGGACAGAGTGGGCACAAACTCCTGGCTGGTCTCCACCGCGGGCAGCACCGCAGGGAGCGTGGGAGCCTGCACGGGCTCCGTGGCCGGAACGCTGGGTTCCTCCACATGGGCCGCGGGAATCTCGGGGATCAGCTCCGCAGGGATTTCCGGAATGGCGGACGCGTCCTCCGCGTAGGCGAAGATGCACGTGCTCAGCGCAAGGGCGAGCACCAACATCAGGGCCAGCAGTTTGTTCATTTTCATACCTCTTCCTCCTCTGGCAATTCGGGTGGACTGTAAGCCTCCGCAGGCGCTGACGAACCCCGTCCGCTGTCCGCCTGGTACGCAAACAACCGACGGACCGCGTCCCTCCCTTTCGGGCGAACGCAGATGCGAAGGCTCACAGTGACGTGTTCAGAACCGATAGCGTGTCAGCCTCCCTCAAATCGGTGAGGAAAAGCTGATGCCATGTAGGATTTTGCCTGGAAAGGCATTTGCGAAGGTTACCGTTCCACAGGCGTTCCGACACGCCTCCTGACTGGACGAAGATAGTATACCACAGAGATGTCCAAAAGTCTACATCAAATCCAATATTTTTAGTGTATTTTTGGAGTGAATTCTGATAAGACTGACAGGTTAACATTGTTAACGCCTGAAAGCCTGACAGCGTGCGTGCCTTAGCGGTTTCTTAGCAGCCTTTCAATGTTCCTATTTCAGCCGTTTCTATAATCCGTCTGCGCGGCTTTTCTCGATGGAACCAGCCAAATCCGTCCCAAATCGGGTATTTTTTTCGCCCTTTTTCGTCGAAAAATCCATTTTTCTGTCTGGTTTATTCATAGTTTGTATTGTAATATTCTCTTTACTGTCCGCCTGAAGATTCCTTGTTTTTCAAGCCCTGCACGTGATTCTCAGCGTTCGCTTTCCCCCGCTGTCCGTCTTATTTTCATGCGGTTCAGGCGTCCTAAAACTATGCGTGTCCGCGCATAGTTATAAAAAATTTCTTCTTGACAAATTCAGAAATGCTGTTCCAGCGTTATTTTTCAAGCTTTTTCTCTTTTTCGTTTTCGCTCGCGTAATTCTGTTTCTTCCTATTTATATAGCGTTTCACTTGACAGGGCTTTCCCTGTATGGTATCTTCCGAATGCATGGTTCTCATGCCGCGGCAAAGGGTGACACCTCGGATCGAACGGCGCACGCCGGGATAAAAGGAGGTGAGACCTGATGCAAGAGATGCTTTTTGAACTGGCCAGTTCGATCGTCGCCGCCGCTTTCGCGGTCGTTGTCGGCTTCTGGATCGCAATCAAAACCACCGGCTAAGCCGGTGGTATGCACCATGCCTTCAAGGCAATAATACCTGCCGCGCCTAAAGGCG
>CAKUCE010000093.1 GCA_934643535.1 uncultured Clostridia bacterium
CGCCGCCGTCGTAGCCGATGCGGGTGCAGGTATCCACAATAAAGCGTTCGGACTGTTTCGCGCCGCATACGATGATTTCCTCGTCGCTGCGCCGCTGAATAAAGCTCTCGGCCTCGTTTTCGGGGTAGTTTTCATCCCAGCGGGACGGCTCGCCGTCCTCCACGGCCACAATCCGCACCGGCGCGGCCAGCAGCTCCACGCCCTGAGAACGAATGGAGCGGAGCATTCCGTCCGCCCCGACGGTATAGTCCCGGCCAATGACGTGAATCGTATGTTCGTAGTTCTGACTTTCCGCCCGCAGCGGCAGAAACGGCTGAGGAATCTTCATCCGGCATTCTCCTTTTTCTTTCTTGCGTTTTATGGGGAATCAGTGCATCCGAAAGTCCAGCGCTTTGGGCAAGGGGTATTTTTCATCCGCGGCGCGAATCAGCTTCTCGTCGGCGAGGTCGTAGGGAACGCCCGTCTCTTTGGCGTACAGGCGGCGGTACAGCTCAAACCACAGATAGGAGACCGATAGCTCGCCCTCCTTCACATCGGGCATGACAAAATCCCGGTTCAGGATCCCGGCCGCTTCCTCCAGCCGGTCCAGGTGCAGCAGCGCCACGGCCCGCAAAAGCCGCAGCCGTCCGCAGGCCCGCAGCTCCGGCGAAAGGCCGTCGTACAGGGCCAGCCACTGCTCGTCGCTGCCATCCTCCGTAAGCTGCATGGCCGTTTCGACGGCCAGCGCCCGGCAGTCCGGCTTCAGCCGGAACGCCGCCAGCAGCAGCTCGCGGGCCTTTTCCGGCAGGTGATATTCACTCTTATACAGCATGGCCAGGTTCCGCAGCGCCCACGGGTTTTCACAGGCGGCCAGCGACTGCTCCCACGCCTGTTTCGCCTCGTCCACGGAGCCTTCTCCGTAAGCGGCCAGCCCGTAACGGATGACCCCCATGTGCAGCAGGCTGTACCAGCTCTGCCGGGGAAGGGCTTCCAGCTTTTTCAGCCATTCCCGGCCCATGACATAGCCTGCCGGCTCCTCCATGGGGTCGGGGCAGGGAAAGGTTCCCTTTTCCAGCAGCTCGAGCCAGAGGGCGCTTTCCGGGTCGTCGGTCTTCGGAAAGGTCAGCGTGGCGCTGACGGGCTCGCCCCGCAGCGCTTCCTCCACATGGCCCCAGCCGGAGCCTTCGCAGACCAGCTTCGTATGGGTCACGGCTTTATCCGATGGGAAATGCATCCCGTCCGGGTCGCCCACCCGCCGCTTCAGATACTCCTCCACCGCCCGAACGGCCCCGCCGTACTCCCCGTGCAGCGCTTTCGGATCGCCCTCCAGCAGGGTATAGGCTTCCTCCCACTCCCACGCGGCGCGGCCCGCCATGGGAATGTGTTCCAGCTGGGTGTGGGCCAGCCCGGCCTGAATCTCAATATAGGCGGAGCCTTCCTCGCTGAGCCACTCGTTCCAGTGCCGTCCGCCCTGCCCCATGCCCCACACGAACAGCTTGCGCCCGAGCAGGCGGCGGGTGGAGCCTTGCAGCAGCCCGAAGCCCTCTTCATTGGCGGACGCGATCCACTTGGGCGAGTTTTCCGGAATCTGATAGAAGAAATCCCGGGAAGAAGGAATATGGGCGGGATAGCTCACATCCACGCCGCCGGACAGCGGGATCTCCGTCTTATCCAGAATGTAATGATCGGCGTTGTAGAAGCTGAGGAAAGATTGGTCTGCCGGGACGATCACCCGGGTGCCGGGCGTTTCCGGCACGGCGATATTGGACCACCAGTACATGTGCTTCGTTTCATCCGTGCGATTTTCGATGCGGCAGCGCAGGTACAGGGTGGGCGAATCCTCCCGCACCCACGCGCTGACGGAATAGGCCACGCCCCGGATGCGCTCGAATTCATACAGCCGCAGCACCTCGCCCTCGGGAGTCTGATCGACCGCCGCGTGCACCGGCGAACAGGTCAGCGGATTGTGGCCCTTGATGCCCACGTTGAACTCCACGCCGCCGCTGAACCAGGCGTTGCGCAGCCCCAGATTGCCCGGCTGAAACACCGGATTGACGTACAGCAGCTCCTTCCGGCGGTCCTTATCATAGAGGGAATACAGCCGTCCGCCCAGCTCCGGCAGAAACACGGCGCGCACGTGGGCGTTTTCCACCACCGCCGCCTGAAAGGCCCGGGGCTTCTTTTCCCGGTTGTAGCCGTCCTGCAGCCGGTAGGGCAGCATGGTCGGAATCATGCCCTGACCGATGTATTTTTTTTCTTCCTCCGACACCTTGTCCGTCATTTCATACCCGGCGTGAATATAGCTGACATTTTTGATGTCCGGCATGGGATTCAGCGGCCCCATTTCCGCCGCCGGGATCACGAGCTTTTCCAAATGAACCATGGCCGTCTCTCTCCTGTCTGTTTTTCATTTCTGGTTCTGCTGCTCCTACTGCAAGGCCCTGCGCAGGGCCGCTTCCAGATCGGCGCGGCTGGCGAAATCGTATTGCCGCAGGATATGGGCAAGCCGGTAGCGAACCGCCCGGTCGGAAAGAAACAGCCGTTCGGCCATCCCGTCGCAGCTTTCGCCCCGCAGAAGGCCGAACAGGATCTCCCGATCCGTCCAGTCGCCCGACTGCAAAACCGTCTCTATCCGAATGATGTTCTGCACCTCGTCGCCGCCGAAATAGTCCTGGGGCAGCGCATCCGCCCGGGAGGCCGGAACCGGCCCGGCGGGCAGCGCCTTCAATGGCGCGGACGCCCGCACCACCAGACGGCAGGGCAGAGAGACCGTCATATGGCAGTCCGTCCGGCTCTGACGCAGGCTGTGATACAGCCGCACCGCCGTCACGCCCATTTCGTGATAATCGAACCTTACGCTGGTCAGCCCGGGAGTCATGCCCGCCCCCACAAAGGAATTGCCCATGCCGACGACGTACAGCCTTTCCGGCGGCACAATGCCTTTCCTGCGCAGGCAATGAATCAGGCAGACGGCGGTGGTGTCGTTGGCGCAGAGCGCCGCGTCGTAATCCGACCCGTCCAGCCCCTCCGCAAACCGGGAGACGCATTCCTCCAGCCTTCCCTCCGCCCAGAAAACGTCTTCGTCCCGGCAGCCGCTGGCCCTGCAGAAAGCCTCCGCCTTCCGTTGATCCGTCACGGAGCTTCTGGAAACGCCCAGCAGAGCCGTCCGCTTCCGTCCCGCATCCGCCAGCGCTTCCACGCACCGGCCCAGAATTTCTTCCAGTTCAAACAGGACGCCGCTGCACCGAAAATGCCGGACCGGCAGCATGGCGGCGTTGACGATCACCGGATGCGCGCCCCGGCGGTGCAGCCGCTCCACGGATTCTTCCAACCACCGGATGTGGTTGCCTACGGTCAGCACGTATTTTCCTTCCAATTCCGGCTGCTTTCCGGCAAAAGTCACGGCGCAGACCGCGTCCTGTCCTTCCCGCGCGCCCTCCCGGATGCCCTCCCGGATCTGCTCAGACCAGTAGGAATGCTTGATCTCCGGCTGCAGAAGAACGTACAGCGGTTCCTGTTTCACTTTCATCACCCTTTTCGTCCCGTTTATCTTATCACGGCCCTTTCGCCCCCGCAAGGAAAAAAGCCGCCCCGGTTTCCCCGGTTTTTTTCCGGGGAAGGAGGGACGGCTTTTCCAAAAGCGCTTTATTTTTCTTTGCGGAAAAACTCTACGCCCAAAATCACCAGACTGAGGCCAAGAATGAGAAGTGCCGCAACCAGCGGCACGGCGACGCCTCGATCGACGGCCGACGCCCAAAAGCGGTTTCCGTACCATTCCATAATCAGATTTTTCTGGACGTAAATGCCGATGACGATGGCCCACAGGGAGCTGATAAACGCCAGCGCAGCGCCGATCACCGTCTTTTTCATTCCGTTTTCCTCCTTTGGCTTTTCCCTTTTCTCCCAGTGGAGACAGAAAAACCTTCTCCATCGGAATTATAAGCTTTCCAGCCTAAAATTGCAACAAATGTTCCCCATGGCCTTTCTTTCCGGAACGGACTGCCCTCAGAATCCCTGCCGCCGTTCGTCTCAGCCCTGGCGGGGATGGTTTCGGCCAAGCCGAAAAATCCCGACCGGTCGGGCGCTTACGCCCTCAGGCTATTGGAAAACACTGATCGGCTGCCATCGCCCGCGAACAGCGCTCTGCGGCCCGCTCCCCTACGGGGCGCGGGCTTCGGACTGCCCTCCGGGCAATCCGCCTTGCGGCTCCTTCTCGCCGCCCTAAAACCCCGGCAGGCGCCGTAGGCGGTTCGCGACCCGCAGGTATGATACGAAACGAGCGGGGACTACGGCAGTAGTCCCTGCGGCGATTGAGTGGCAGCAGTGCCTCCTGCACCTCCACTCCGCGCCTCATGGGCCGGCCTATGCAGCGTTCGCCTTCATTTCCACGGTCCTGCCGCCAAGGTTTTCGTAAATACGGTGGGAAATGGAAAGCACGGTGCGCCCCTTGGAGGCGCGGCGCAGCGCCTCCAGCACCCGGGCTTCGGTCTCAGCGTCCAGATTGGCGGTGATCTCATCCAGCAGGAGGACGGCAGGATCGGCCGCCGCCGCACGGGCGATGGACAAAAGCTGCCACTCGCCCTGCGAGAACATCCCTTCCGTACATACGGAATCATACCCGTCGGGAAGGGTCAGGATCGCTTCGTCCATTCCGGCGAGCTTTGCCGCAGCCTGGGCTATTTCCTTTGTGATACGCGGGTCGCCCAGGGTGATCTGATCCAGCACCGTGCCGGGCACGCGGGAAAAGTGCTGCTCCACGCAGCCGATGCAGGAGCGCCGTTCAAGATCGGTGATCTCCGAAACATTCACGCCGCCGATGGTGACCGTGCCCGCCTGCGGAGGATAAAGGCCGAGCAGCAGACGGAAAACCGTGCTTTTCCCGGCTCCGGTCCTGCCGACCAGCGTGACCTGTTCGCCTTCCTTCACGGTCATGGAAAAATCGCGCAGCACCGGGCGCTCTCCGTAGCCGAAGGTCACATGAGACAGGGCCACGTCTCCCCGCGCGGCGTTTTTCCGTTCCGGCGGGATCGCGCGTTCCGGCTGATCCAGAAAGGCGTCGATCCGCTTGACGCCCGCCATGGCTGACTGAATAGTCTGAATCTCCATCCCGAGGCTCTCGATCGGAGAGAAAATGCGGGAGATGTAGTTAATGACGGCGACGGAGGTGCCGACCGACATTCCGAACAGCTCCAGAATTTCCGCTCTGCCGGAGGCGGAAAGCAGCATGACGATCCCGACCACTGCCGCGTTCAGCAGAAGGACCACGGGGGAATAGATCGCGTCGTAGAAATTCGTTTTTTCAACGGCGGCATAGCTTTCGCCGATACGCCGGTCATAACGGCGCTCCATATAGCTTTCCAGTCCCAGCGCCCGTATGGTGCGGATGTTATGCAGGGTCTCCGGCACCTGCCCGGAGACCGCAGCAACGGCCCGGCGGTTATCAAGCTGCGCGGCGAGCATTTTCCGCTGTACATGCCGCGTAAAAAGGGCAAAAAGCGGAAGAACGACCAGCAGGATCAGTGCAAGGCCCGTATTCTTCACCGCAATGACCGCCAATATTGAAAGGATGCGGCAGGCGTCCGCGACCATGCTGATGATGCCGGAGGTAAAGAGCGCCTCCACGGTATCCACATCGCCCGAAAAGCGGGCGGCGACCTCGCCGGGATTTTGCGCAGCCAGCGTACTGGCCGGCAGCCGGGTGAGCTTCTGCGACATTTCGGAGCGCAAAGCGTGGGTCATCTTCTGACCGAAAAGCACCAGCAGCGTTTCCTGCGCCGAAGAAAGCAGCCCCTCCAACGCCAGACTTCCGAAATAAAGAAGCACGGCGGCAAAGGCAACGGGCCAGCCTCCGGTCAGCCGGTCGATGACGCGGGCGAGCAGCAGCGGAGGGATCAGCGACGCCACGACGGACGCCGCCACGCACAGAATGGTCCCTGCGGTGAGAAAGCGATGGGTCAGCGCCGCCGTGCGTACTGCGGCGAACACGCCGGTCTTATTCCTGCTCTTCATGCCGTTCCCCTCCTGTCTGACTTTCGTAAAGCCGGCGGTACGCCGGAACGGACGCCATCAGCTCGTCATGCGTGCCGACCGTCGTTTCTCCGTCCTCCATGAACAGAATCTTCCGCATTTGCGGGAAGTGGTACAGCCGGTGAGAGATCAGGAAAACCACCTTGTCTCTGGCATAGTCCTGCAGATTGGCGAAGACGGCGTCCTCTGTTTTGCGGTCAAGCGCGGAGAACGGGTCGTCCAGGATCATGACCGGGCGCGGATGGGCCAGCGTTCGGGCCAATGCCAGCCGCTGGGCCTGTCCGCCGGAAAGCCGCGTCCCGCTGCTCCCGACCACCGTTTCGAGCCCGTTTTCCATGGAGGACGTTTCTTCGTCCAGCGCGACCGCGGCAAGATACGGCGTCGCCTCCTGTTCACTGCCGCAAAGCACATTGTTCTGCACCGTGTCGGCGCTGAGTTCGGGATCGTGCCCCAGATACCCGACCGTCGCGGCGATCTCCCGGGGCGACAGACGGGAAAGCTCTTTCCGCCCGAAACGGATCGAGCCGCCGTAGGGAGCTTCACAAAGGAACACCCGTCCGAAGGTGGATTTGCCGCAGGCGACGGGGCCGGTCACGCCGATGATGTCCCCGGGATGGGCCGTCAGCGAAATCCCCGAAAAAACCGGTTCACCGCCGTAAGTAAAGGAAAGTCCCTCCAGCGTTACGTCGGCAGGCTGAGGAATCTCGAGGGCTTCCAGCGGCTCGGGCATCTTCATCAGCGGATGGATCCGCTTCCACGAAACTTCGGCCTTCTGTACGGAATTGAACAGCTTGCCCACCTTGGAGGATTTGACCGTCAGCTTGGTAAAGCAGGAAAGAAAGGTGGTGAACGCCGCAATGTCCCAAACGCTCCAGCCGGTTCCCAGCACATTTTTGGCGCCGAACCACAGGATGAATAATACGCCCGCTTCCGAAGCCGCCAGATACAGGGGCGGCAGGGCAGACTGCCACACGTTGGAGCGTACCGCGGTTTTTTCGTAGTTCTGCAGCGCCTCTTCATACTGCGCCGATCTTGCATCCTCACAGCCGTATATGCGATAGGTCACGGCGTTTTCCGCCCGGTCCAGCGTAGCGCCGCTCAGCGCTCCCGCCGCTTTTTTATACGCCGCGCCCGCGCGCTGCACCGGCTTTTTCATCCGTGCGGCGCAGAAGTACGAGATCGGCGTAAAGAGCAGACTGAGCAGCGCCAGCCGCCAGTCGTACAGGAAGAGCATCATGGCGTAGCCAACCATCACCACGCCCGTATCAAACACCTCGGTGGTGAATTTGCGCATTCCCTCCACGCAGTCGTCCACATCCGAGATTGCCTTGGTCATCAGCTCTCCGGCGCCTTCCTTTTCCAGAGAAGACCGGCTCTCGCGCACCAGATTGGCGTAAAGGATCCCCTTCATCCGGCGATTGATGTTATTGGCAAAGCGGCGGACATAAAAGCGCTTGACGAAGCGCGCCGCCTGTACCGCCAGCGTGACGGCAATATACAGCAGCACCAGCGCCGCCATTCTGGCGGCGGTTTCGTTTCCGCCCAGAATATCGGCAAGGCACTGGGCCAGCCTTCCCTCGAACCACGGCGTCGCAAGCAGGCCCACATTATAAAACAGACCGGAAAGGGTCACCAGGGTCAACGACAGCCATTCCGCCCGGAAATAGGACAGGATCCGATCCGGACAGAAGGTTTTCTGACTTTTCATCGGTATTTCACTTCCTCTGAGCGCTCATGAAGTGTGGAAATCCCGCGCGGCTTTCGGTTTTGGAAGCCGCATAGAGCTTATCCAGCAGGGCTGCGAAGGTTTCCGCCTCTTCCGCAGTGAGAACGGAGGTCAGGTATTCGTAAAAGGAGGCTTCGATCTCCGCTTTGGACGCTTTTAACCTTTCTGCCCGTTCCGTCGGATAGAGCAGCTGGCTGCGTTTATCGTTCGGGTCGTCCTTGCGCAAAAGAAACCCCTTCGTTTCCAGATTCTTCGTTCTCCGGGCGATCGCCGCCTTATCCGCGTGCAGCATTTCCGTCAGTTTTGCCTGCGTGCAGCCGGGATGATGCCGCAGGGCGTGGATCAGATCGATCTCCGCCGTACCGACTTCTTCCTCCCGTAAGGAAAACAGAACCAGTTTTTCCGCCTCGCGCGCGATCTTCGTGATCTTTCGTTCGGTAATATCCATCGTTCTCCCCCATAACGGCATTTGTTGCATGTACATCGTTGTACATACAACCATTATAACCAAAAACAGGAGCCTGTCAAGGGACGTTCGGCCGGCAGGGGAAATGGAATTGCCCTGATGCAGTCTGTCTTCGGCTTGACAGCGGCAAGGGTTGGGTCTATAATAAAGTGTCGGCTGAATGGGAGAGCCTGTGCAGGCACAGGAGCCCGGCTGTTTTCGGATATACGTTGGTAACTGGCTTTTTCCCGCGTCGGTTCGTTATTGGAGCGGCGGGAGAAGACGTCGGTTGGTCGTATGGAGATGTTTTTGAAACGCAGGGCGTTTGGAAACGTTTCTTGAGTATATGCTTTGAGTTTTGGAGGCGGAAGGTTTCCAGAGTTTGCAGCGGCAAACCAAAAACCGACCGTATCAAAGGCTCATTGTTTGCAATGCAGAACAGCAGAAGGCCGATGGAGCTTTTTGGCTCCCCGGCTTTTTCGTTTTGTTCT
Organism: uncultured Clostridia bacterium; assembly: GCA_934643535.1. Taxonomy (GTDB): domain Bacteria; phylum Bacillota; class Clostridia; order Christensenellales; family Aristaeellaceae; genus Limiplasma. The sequence continues at coordinate 8,669 of CAKUCE010000093.1, forward strand.
GAAAAGAACGGAACCCAAAAGCGCCGCACGGAAGAAGTACCGCGGCGGAGCGCCGCATCCCCCCGGATGGGAAAACGGACATCGAAAGCAACACTGACAAAAACTGACATGAGAAAGGAGTGCAACAAATGCCTGTATTTTTGGGAATCGTCATTGCGCTGCTGACCGCTGCCGCGGGCGCGGCGGGCGGATATCTGTACCGCAAGCAGGCCAGCGAAAAAAAAATCGGCCGCACGGAGCAGTACGCCAAGAATTTGCTGGAAGACGCGCAGCGCAAGGCGGATGAAAAGAAAAAAGAAACCATTTTGGAAGCCAAGGAAGAAGTGCTTCGCCTGAAAACCGAGCTGGACCGCGAATGCAAGGACCGCCGGGCGGAGGTGCAGCGCAGCGAGCGCCGCATCCTGCAGCGGGAGGAGACGCTGGACAAGAAGCAGGACGGTCTGGAAAAGAGGGAAGAAGCGCTGGCTCAGCGCGCCGCAGATCTTCAGAAGGAAGCGGATCAGCTGGAGGAGGGCAAGAACAAGCAGCTGCAGGAGCTGGAACGCATTGCCGGCATGACGCAGGACGAGGCCTGCCAGATGCTGATCCAGCGGGTGCAGAAGGACGCCTATCACGACGCCGCCGCCATGGTTCGGGACATTGAGACCCGGGCCCGGGAGGAAGGCGAAAAGAAGGCGCGGAACATCATCGCGCTGGCCATTCAGAAATGCGCCGCCGACCATGTGGCGGAAAGCACCGTCAGCGTTATCAACCTGCCCAACGACGATATGAAGGGCCGCATCATCGGCCGTGAGGGCCGCAACATTCGCGCCCTTGAAACCGCCACCGGTGTGGATCTGATCATCGACGATACTCCCGAGGCGGTCATTGTCAGCGCATTCGACCCGGTACGGCGTGAGATCGCCCGTATTGCGGTGGAACGGCTGATCATGGACGGACGCATCCACCCTGCCCGCATTGAGGAAATGGTGGAAAAGGCCCGCAAGGAAGTGGACAACCAGATCCGCGAGGCGGGCGAACAGGCGGTCTTCGAGACTCACCAGCACGGCATTCACCATGAGCTGGTCAAGCTGCTGGGCCGGTTGAAGTACCGCACCAGCTATGGTCAGAACGTGCTGAAGCATTCCATTGAGGTCAGCCACTTGGCGGGCATGATGGCCGCCGAGCTGGGCGCGGACGTGGCGCTGGCCAAGCGCGCCGGTCTTCTGCACGACATCGGCAAGGCCGTTGACCACGAAGCCGAAGGCACGCACGTGACGCTGGGTGCGGAGCTGGCCCGGAAGTATCACGAGAGTCCCGATGTGATCCACGCCATTCTGGCTCACCACAACGACGTCGAACCCCAGACCGTGGAAGCGGTGCTGGTGCAGGCGGCGGACGCGATCTCCGCGGCCCGGCCCGGCGCTCGCAGAGAGTCGCTGGAGAACTACATCAAGCGCCTGGAAAAGCTGGAAGAGATCGCCAATTCGTTCCAGGGTGTGGAAAAGTGCTTTGCCATTCAGTCTGGCCGCGAGGTTCGCATCATGGTCAAGCCCGAAGACATCACGGACGAGGGCACGAAAGTGCTGGCCAAGGAAGTGGCGAAGCGGATCGAGAAGGAAATGGAGTACCCCGGCCAGATCCGTGTCAACGTTATCCGCGAGACACGCAGCACCGAATTTGCCAAATAAGCGTCAAGAGCCGGAAAGAACGCAAGATCAAAAGCTCATCGACAACCGCCATGCTTTCGAAAGAAAACATGGCGGTTTTGCATCTCTGATATATCGCGTGATTGAGGCAATCGTTCAATATTGTTTCTCTGGGCGGAAACGGCGATACCATAAGCAATTGCTCCGTTCAGACTGTCGAAAAACCCCTGATCGGCCGCCAGCGCCCGCGAACAGCGCTTCGCTGGTTCGCGGGGAAAATGCTGCGGCATAAGGCTTAGGGGCTCCGCCCCTAAAACCCCGGCAGGCACCGCAGGGAAGCGAGTGCCCGGTGG
>CAKUCE010000094.1 GCA_934643535.1 uncultured Clostridia bacterium
CTGCAACAGGAATAAAGTTTCCCCCGCGCTCAGACGCTGTTCAAACGGAGCGCGTTTTTTTTCGGCATTTTTCGGTGCCATACGTGGAAAAGGAATTCCGGCACATTGACACACTATGGCCAGCCGCCTTTATTGCCCGTCTTCCAAAGCCGCCAGAAGGATAAAGGCATCCAGCGCTTTCGCATAGGCTTCGGCGCTGAGCGCGCCGTCCAGCCAGCGGATTGTATAGGACATCGTATCGGCATAAATCGTTTCGCTCTCGTAGACACCCTCTCCTCTGGGGATCAGGTAGGGAACGACCCGATTCCGATATTCCTCCATGGCTTCTGCCGAAATCAGGTAGGGATGCTGCTCCTCGTATAGGATCGCTTCGTCGATCAGCCGAAGCAGGCTTTTCTGTTCCTGTTTTGCTGTATCCTCAAGCTGCATCAGTTTTCTGGTTTCCACTGTTTTCCATTCTTTGAGTGCGGCAAGGTCGGTCTGATAGTTCGGCGACTGATAAGGCTCTTTGATGTTCGGGCAGAGGATTCGCTTAAGCCCGGGCGAACAGTCCTCTACATAGCAGCGAAGCAGTTCCACAGCCAGTGCCGCATGCCGCGTGGCCGGATTGATCATCCCGCATTCCAGCTCATAGGCCTGAACCGGGGCATAACCTTCGGCAAGGGGCATATCGACCAGCTTCCCCGTCCCGCATATCTGCGTCAGCATGTCCTCTGCAAAATACTGACCGGCATAAAACAAACTGTTTTCTCCGGAAGGTTCCGGTTCCCAGCCAGCTTCGTCCGGCTCCGCCTCCCGGGTCCATGGTTCGATTTCCTTCAGCAGCTCCAAAAACAGCGGAGTGTTGTATCGCAATACGCCGCTTTGCGAAAGCATGGTATCCTTGTACATTTCCAGAACAATCCCGATATATGGGTTTCTGTGCCCCAGCGCATAGGACGAAGCCTGACTGGCGGAAAAGGGAGCATATTCCGGATAATCGTCCCCGTATTTCTCTTCCCACTGGTTCACAAATCGCAGCAATTCCAATAGATTTCGTGGCAATTCATCCTGAGACAGGCCGAGCTCCTCCGCTATCTCCCGATTCAGCAGAACGGGATATTCAAACAAAAGGAAGGACGGAACAAACGCAATGGCATCCCCCTCTGTCAGCTGCCGCTGAAACACGGGCGCCATTTGATCCACAAAATCGCGAATGACCGGCTCGCCGGATACATCCATAAAAAAGCCCTTTTTTCGCAGCCTTTGCTGACAACCTTCCCTGGTTCCGATTTGATAGACGTCGATGCTGTCGCTGCGCGACAGAAAATCGCCGGCAATTTCAGAGTACAAATTGGCGTTCGATTTGATTTCCAGCTTCACATCCGAGTGTCTCGATTCAAATAGGGAAATTCCCAAAGCATCATTGATCCCGGTGGAAACCGTAAGCGTCTCCGCCTGCGCGGGACAGATAAGCATAAAGACAAGATATAGTGATCCGAGCGTTGCCGTCAGATGTTTCCGCATTTTCCCCCTGTTCCCTCCTTTTTCAGAGCAGACGGGCCGTAACTGTACTTCCTGTCTTCAAATCACCTTTTTCAATTTATCCTTCATTTTCACCCTTCCTCCCCGGGCGCGTGCATGGAGCGGTACTCGCTGGGGGTGCAGCCGATCTCTTCTTTGAAGACCCGGGCAAAGCTGACCGCGTCCGGGTAGCCCACCTTGCTGCCGATGAGGTAGAACTTGTCGTTGGTCTCCTGGATCAGGCGGCAGGCTTCCTCCATGCGCAGGTGCTTGCGGTAGCGGCTGAAGGACGTGCCGCATACCTTGCGGAAGATCGTGCTGACATAGTTGGGATGGAGCTCCAGATGATCCGCCAGATCGGCCAGGGTGAAGTCTTCGGCAAAATGGGCCTGGATGTAATCGCAGGCGCGTTTGACGTGGGTCTCGTCGCAGGGGGTGATCTGCCCCTGAATGCGGCTGATCTGCAGGTCGATGATACGGGTCATGTCGTGATAGAGCGCATCGGCGGAGGGAGTCTGCTGGATCGTGCGGATGATGTCGTCCGCCGTCAGCTCCATCTGGCTGAATACCGCCACAAAAGAGGCGTTTCCCTGCAGGATGGCGTAGATCATGGCGCAGAGGAGCTGGCGCAGGGAGTCCACCGGGGGATATTGGGCGCAGGCCCGGCGCAGGAGAAGCAGCAGCGTTTGATGATAGGCTTCCGCCTGCAGGTGGCAGATCTCGTCCGTCATTTCGGAAATCAGCGTGGAGTAGGGATAGCTTTCCGGGCCGTCCTCGCCGGGAAGGTCGAAAAAGCGCCGTTCCAGCAACGTCTGGCACAGGGGAAGCAGCTCCGGCACATGGGGAAGCAGCTCCGCCGGAGAAAGGGCCTGCATGGAGTCGCCCGGCAGAAGGCGGCTCAAAGCGTCGTACTGCGCCTGACTGGAAAAAATGCACAGGCTCAGGCACAGCTGCCGCTTGCGGCCCTGGAACAGCGCGCAGCCGGCCTCCAGAAGCGGCTGAATGGTCTGATGGACATGCTCGAACCATTGCAGGTCGGCCTCGCTGGAAACCGCCGGTACGGCCAGCAGCGCCGCCGGAGAAGCGGGCGTCAGGTGCAGCTCCGCCAGAACGCCGTCGGGGATCACGCCCGTGCCGTCAAACAGCTTGTCCAGCACGTACTGCTGCAGGTAAACGTTCTCCTCCGGCCGGACGCGGGCGGTGTGAATGGGCACCCGCAGGGCCGCGCGCTTCAGAAAGCTGTCGATCTGAGCGTACAGCTCGTCCTCCGCAATGGGCTTGAGCAGATAATCCACCGCGCCGGACTTCATGGCCTCCCGGACGAAGGAATAATCGTCAAAGCCGCTGATAAAGATCACGTCGCATTGGAGCTGCTGGTCGTGCAGGCAGTGCAAAAGCTGCAGGCCGTCCATGACGGGCATTTTGATGTCCGCCAGCACCAGCTCCACGTTCTCGGAAGCGACGAGGGAAAGCGCCTCCTGACCGTTGGAGGCCAGAAACAGGTGAAACTGCCCGGGATACCTCCGGCGCAGCATGGCGGCGATGGTTTCCCGGATAATGACTTCATCGTCAACGATCAAGAGGGGAGTCATGGCATTCTCTTCCTTTTCTCAGGCGAAGGGCTTGTGCATCAGCGGCATGCGCAGGGTCACGCTGGTGCCCCGTCCGGGCACCGAGCGTATGGAAAGGCCATAAGGCTTGCCGAAAAACAGTTCCAGCCGGCAATGCGTATTCCGCAGACCGATGGAGGTGTAGTCGCTGTTAAGGCCCGCGATGTAATCCTGCAGGCGGGCCAGCTCCTCCGGCGCAATGCCGCCGCCGTTGTCGCTGACGGAGAAAAACAGGTCGCCGTTTTCCTGATAGCCCAGCACGCGGATCAGCCCCGTTTCGTCGCCGGAGGGCAGGCCGTGGTGAATGGCGTTTTCCACCAGCGGCTGCAGGGCCAGACGGATCATATAGCAGCCGCGCAGCTCCTCGGGCACGCTGACCAGCACGTTCAGCCTTTGGCCCAGCCGCATCTGCTGCAGAGCGATATAGTCCTGCAAATGAGCCAGCTCTGTTTCCACAGTCACGCAGTCTCCCTGACGGGTGATGCCGTACCGCAGGGTCTTGCCCAGCAGCGTCGTCATATCGGCGATGGCGTATTGCCCATGCAGGTAGGCTTCAGCGCGGATCGTCTCCAGTGTATTGTATACGAAATGGGGATTGATCTGGGAGCGCACCAGCTGCATCTCCGTCTGGGCCAGCGTCAGGTTGCGCTTGTAGACCTCCTCGATCAGGTTCTGAATGTGAGCGGCCATCACGTTGAAAGCCTCGATCAGCCGGTGCATTTCGTCGCAGGCGCCCGCGTCCTCCACGGGCGAAAAGTCCTCATAGAAGATGCGTCCGCACACGTCCACCAGCTTGTCCACCGGCTGCTGGATGCTGCGCGTGACCATCCGCACGATGAACAGCACCGAAGCGATCACCAGCGGCAGCAGCACCGCCAGCACCATCGGGATCTTCAGAAGCGGATACAGGCTGTCAAACGGGGTGCGCAGGCAGGCCGTACAGCCGTCCGGCAGCCGGTACGCCTGATAGACCGTCCGCGCGGCCCAGTCCATCCGCAGGCAGAGCTGATCCGCGGGCATAGCGGCCAGCATCTCGGCGGAAAGCCCCGGAGCCGCCCCGTAGAGAAGCCGGCCCTCGCTGGAAAGAATGGAAAGCTGCTGGGTATCGAACAGACGGCTGGCGTCAAACACCTCGGTGATATTGTCCAGCGGTACCCGGCAGAGAACCACGCCTACGGCGGAAAAAGGATTCAGCTGCATAATGGCGCGGGCGCAGTACAGCGAGGAATCCGGGATGGTCAGGCTGGAAAACAGGCTGCGGGCCTCTTCGGCGGTAAACAGCCGCGGCGCACCTTTCCGGGCCAATGTGTCCGTGAACACTTCGCCGAGGTAGTTGCAGTTGGTTCGTTTATAATAGATGCTGGTGCTTTCGCTGTAGATCATCAGCCCGTTCAGGTCGGAGACCCCCAGCAGATCGGCCCGGGGATGCAGCATCAATTCGCTGGAAAGCTCCGCTTGAAGGGCGGAATACAGCGGCGAATAGATGCCCTTGGGCGAGATGGCCAGATACTCGTATACCTTCGTAGAGCTGTAAATGCTGGCAATAACGGGATACTTGGTCAGGCTGATGGCTTCGCCGCAGGATTCCTCCATCTGCGCGGCGGCGGAATACAGCAGCTGCTGGCCGCTGAGGCGCAGCTGGCCGAAGACCGCGCTGATCGAATTATAGATGATGAACGCGCCCAGCAGCGCCATCATCAGGGAAAGCAACAGCGTCAGCGACCACAGTCTTCGCTTGATGGAGGTGGTCCGCAGGCGGGATACGATTCGCTGCAAGGGCTTTTCCTTCCTTAAAAAAAGATAGTCGGGTCGTCAAAGGAGCTTGGGACGCGCTTTCGTGGCTTTCTCCGGGTGCTTCCCGAAACCCGAAAAATTCTATCATTTTTCTCAGGAGGATGTCAACGCATGGAGAAAAAACGCCAAGGAAAACAAATTTTCGCAATCTGAAGTTTTGCATAGAAATATGAATTTGTGCTATTTCTATATGTTTTTTACCAGATTATAATAGACACATACAAAAAACACAGGAGGTGCCCTTCAATGAAGAAGGTTCTTTCCATGGTTCTGGCAGCGATGCTGCTGTTGTCCCTTTGCTCCTTCGCTTCCGCCGAAGACGTGGTGGAGCTGGAGTTCGTTTACCACAAGACCGAGTCCAACGCCATCGACGCGATGGAGACCGTCATCAACAACTTCAACGCCGCCAACCCCGGCATCAAAGTGAACTTTGTGCAGGTGCCCGACACCGCCACCGTGCTGCAGAGCCGCGCTCAGCTGAACGAAATGCCCGATATGTTCGGCTGCACCACCGGCAACATGTTCGAGCTGATGTTCGAAGACGGCATCATCATGGATCTGACCGGCCAGGAGTTCCTGAGCAGTGTGGAGCCCTCCAGCCTGGAAATGTCCACCTACAACGGCAAGAACTGGCGTCTGCCCTACTCCCTGAGCTGCTACGGCCTGTATGTCCGCACCGATATCTTCGAAGAGCAGGGTCTGGCTCTGCCCACCACTTGGGACGAACTGATGGACGTCTGCGAGAAGCTGACTGCCGCCGGCATCACCCCCTTCGCTCTGCCTGACAAGACCATGGTCTATCAGCGCATGGAACGTATGATGAGCTTCATGTCCGAAGACGACACCGAGTTCAAGCAGATCGCCGCCGGCGAACTGGAAGCTAAGGACTCCAAGCTGCTGCAGAACTATGCCAACGCCTCCCTGCAGATCGTCAACTACATGACCCCCGAATCTCTGGGCGCCGAGTACACCGAAAGCTATCAGCAGCTGATCGCCGGCCAGGCCGCGATGACCATCAACGGCGGCTGGTCTCTGGCCACCCTGAAGGATTACGATCCTGACATCAAGGTCGCTCTGATCCCCATGCCCAACCCCACCGGCGACGAGAGCAAAGTGGTCGTGTCCATCGACACCAACTTCTGCATCTCTTCTTCTACCAAGCATCCCGAGGAGTGCCTGAAGTTCTTCGAGTATCTGGCTCAGCCCGAGGTGGCTCAGGTCTATGCCAATAAGGAAGGCAGCCCCTGCGTCATCAACGGCGTGACCGTGAGCACTCCCGAACTGTCCGTCATCAGCGAAGCGATGGCTGAAGGCAAGATCTGCCTGAGCCAGAACGCCATCTGGCCCAGCGGATTCCGCAAGGCTCTGGGCAACGTGGCCACCGAGCTGGAGATCGATCAGGATGTGGACGCTTTCTACGAGGGCGCGGCTGAAGTGATCGACGAGTATTACAACAACTAAGCCTGAAACGATTTTCCGGGGGCAGGGCTGCGCCGCAAGGGCCATCAGCCCTGTCCCCTTTTCATACTTGAAAGAGTGAGGTGGAAACCGCATGTCAGCGCAAAAGTCAAAGAAAAAGACGCATTCCGCCATGACCCGCGAGCGCATCACAACCTATGGCCTTTTCTGCCTGCCGGGTTTTATCGCGTACTGCGTTTTCTTGATTTTTCCCATCCTGATGGGCATTTATTACAGCTTCATGGACTGGAACGGCATCAGCAAGAGCTATAACTTCATCGGCTTTGCCAACTATGCAAAACTGTTCACCGATAAGAAATTCGGCGAGGCGCTTCTGTTCAACTTCCGCTATACCATCATGCTGATCGTCGGCGTCGTCGTCATCAGCGTGGTTCTGGCGCTGCTCCTGAACAAGGAGTTCAAGGGCCGCTCCTTCTTCCGCACGCTGTACTTCCTGCCCGCCGTGCTGAGCATGATCACCGTCAGCCTGGTGTTCAAACAGGTGTTCTTCTATGTGCTGCCCGCCATCGGCAAGGCGCTGGGCATCGAGGCGCTGTCCACCAACATTCTGGCAAGCAAGCAGAACGCGATCTACGGCGTTTTGTTCGTCCATCTGTGGCAGGGCGTCGCCCTTCCCACCCTTCTGTTCCTGGCCGGTCTGCAGACCATCCCCACGGAGCTGTATGAGGCGGCCGCTATCGACGGCGCCAACGGCTGGCAGCAGTTCAAGCACATCACCGTGGCCTACCTGATCCCCACCCTGAGCGTGGTGCTGGTGCTGCTGGTCAAACAGGGCCTGATGGTGTTCGACTACGTCAAGTCCATGACTGCCGGCGGCCCGGGCACCGCGACCCAGACCATCGCCCTTTTGATCTATAACAACGGCTTCGAGCGCAACCGCTACAGCTATTCGATTGCTCAGGCCATTGCCACGGGTGTGATCATCGCCCTGATCTCCGCGATCCAGATTCAGGCATCCAACAGGAAGAAGGTGGATTAAGTGCGCACGACCAAAAAAGGCAAGTTTTTCCTCTATTTGATCCTGACGCTGGGTGCGTTGCTGATCCTGTTCCCGATGTATATCACCATCACCACAACGTTCAAGACCCCCGCGGAGAGCGCCGTAAGCTTCTTCACGCTGCCCAAATCGCTGTATCTGGGCAACTACGCCACCGTTTTGCAGGATGAAAAGCTGTACTATGCCTACGGCAACACCCTTCTCATCACCGTGGTCTCCCTGCTTGGCGAAATGCTGATCCTGCCGCCGATGGGCTTTGCGCTGTCCCGCGGCATGAAGCAGAACCGCTTTTTCAAGGGCCTGTACTTTTTCTTCCTGCTGGGCATCTTTCTGCCCTGGCAGGTGCGTATGATGCCCGTGGTCAAGCTGATGGGCTGGCTGGGCCTGCTGAGCCCGCTGGGCATTACGCTTCTGTACGTTGCTCACGCTACCTGCGAAAGTATGTTCCTGTACGTGGGCTATCTGGCCACCGTCAGCGACAGCATTGAAGAAGCCGCCTACATCGACGGCGCTTCCACCTTCCAGATCTACACCCGCGTGATCCTGCCGCTGATGACGCCCATTCTGTCCACTGTGCTGATCCGCGAAGGCCTGGCCATCTGGAACGACTTCCAGATGCCGTTGATCACCCTGAACCGTTCCAGCAAACTGTGGACGCTGACCATCTATTTGAACAACTTCCAGTCCGAGCTCAGCGTCGATTACAACCTGTCCTTTGCATGCCTGATGCTGACCTGCCTGCCCATCGTTATTTTCTACATTATCATGCAAAAGCAGATTATGGGAGGTCTGACCAGTGGCGCCGTTAAAGGATAAGCTGAAGGTACTGACGCTGAACGCGCACAGCCTTCTGGAATGGGACGCGGCTTTCTGTCTGGACAGCCTGACGGACGCCATCATCCGGGAGAACGTGGACGTGGTGGTGCTGCAGGAGGTCAACCAAGGCGTGGAGACCGCCCATGTACCCATGGACGTGCTGAAAACCGCCGGTTACGTCCCCTGCCCCACCGACGCTCAGATCCGGTCGGACAACTATGCGCTGGCGGCGGCGCGGCTTCTGAAGCAGAAGGGCCGTTCCTTCTGCTGGACGTGGGGCTTCGCTCATCCTGCCTACCGCCATCTGGAAGAGGGCGAGGCAGTCCTCAGCCGCCTCCCCGTTCTCAGGGCGGATAACGTGTGCGTTTCCACCCCGGAGGGCCGCTGCCGCCGGGTGATCCCCGGCCTGCAGGTGCAGCTGGCGGACGGGCCGGCCTGGTTCCACAGCGTCCACATGGGCTGGTGGAAGGATGAACAGGACCCCTTTGAGGGACAATGGAAGAAGCTGAACGCCCATTGCGAGGGCGCAGGCCGCGGCTGTCTGGCAGGAGATTTCAACAGTCCGGCCCATCTGACCGGCGAGGGATACACGCTCATCACCGGCAGCGGCTGGCAGGACGCCTATGTGCTGGCGGAAACCAAGGACGAAGGGATCACCGTAGGCGGCAACATTGACGGCTGGCGGGAAGGCAAGGTCGAAGCCATGCGGATCGACTTTGTTTTCAGCCGGGAGATGCCCGCGCCCCGCAGCAGCCGGGTCATTTTCAATGGAACCTTCTACCCGGTGATCTCCGATCACTTCGGCGTACTGACCGAATGGTAATTCCGTAAGGAACAGAAGGAAAGGAAGGAACGACCGATGCAGAGGCAGTGGTGGCAGGGCAAAACGGCCTACCAGATCTATCCGAAGAGCTTTTGCGATTCCAACGGCGACGGGATCGGCGATATTCCCGGCATCATCAGCAGACTGGACGAATTGCAGGAGCTGGGTGTGGAAATTCTCTGGCTCTCCCCGGTGTACTGCTCGCCCATGGCGGATCAGGGGTATGATATTTCCGACTATTACAATATCGACCCCCGCTTCGGCACCATGGAGGACATGGAGCGCCTGATCGCCGAGGGCAAAAAGCGCGGCATGTCCATCGTGATGGATCTGGTGGTAAATCACTGCTCCGATGAGCACGAGTGGTTCCGCAAGGCCTGCGAGGATCCCGACGGGCCCTACGGCCAGTATTTCTACATCCGTCCCTGGCACGAGGGCGAGAAGCTGCCCAACAACTGGCGCAGCTATTTCGGCGGCAGCGTGTGGGAAAAGCTCCCCGGCCACGACGACCGCATCTATCTGCATCTGTTCCACAAAAAGCAGCCCGACCTGAACTGGGAAAACCCCGCCCTGCGCGAGGAAATTTACAAAATGGTCAACTGGTGGCTGGACAAGGGCGTGGCGGGCTTCCGCATCGACGCGATCATCAATATCAAGAAGCCCATCCCGCTGACGGTGGACTATCCCGCCGACCGCCCGGATGGCCTGTGTTCCGCCCATCGGATGCTGCAGGACGCGGTGGGTCTGACGGATATGCTCAATGAGCTGGCCGACCGCACCTTCCGTCCCCACAACGCCTTTACCATTGCCGAGCTGTTCGACTGGCGGCGGGAGGACCTGGAGCGCTACATCGGCGACCACGGCTGCTTCGACTCCATTTTCGACTTTGCTGAGACCGTGCTGAACGGTTCCCAGAAGGGCTGGTACGATCAGAAGCCCGTCACGCCCGAGCAGTACAAGCAGACGGTGTTCGGCGTGCAGCGGGAAGTGGCCGATATCGGCTACATGGCCAATGTCATCGAGAACCACGACGAGCCCCGGGGCGTCAGCCGCTACATTCCCGAAGGAGAATGCACGCTGGAGGCCAAGAAGATGCTGGGCGGCCTGAGCTTCATGCTGCGCGGTCTGCCGTTCCTCTATCAGGGACAGGAGCTGGGACTGGAAAACGTGCAGTTCACCGATATTTCGCAGGTGGACGACATCAGCACCAAGGATGAATATCAGGTGGCGCTGAACGCGGGATGCACCAAGGAAGAGGCGCTGAAAGCCATCAGCCGCTATTCCCGCGACCACGCCCGTCTGCCCTATCCGTGGAACGACGATCCGCAGGGCGGCTTCACCACGGGCACGCCGTGGCTGATGGCCAACCCGGCCTATCCTACCCTGAATCTGGCGGCGGAAAAGCAGGACGAAAACTCCGTCTGGCACTTCTACCGTAAGCTGATCCAGCTGCGCAAGAATCCGGAATACCACGAAACCGTGGTGTACGGCGCGTTTGAGGCGTATCTGGAAGATCAGCACAACCTGATGGCCTATTTCCGTAAGGGCGACAAAACGCTGCTGGTGACGGGCAATTATCAGCCCCAGCCCCAGACGATGAAGCTGCCCGCGTCCATCCGCAA
>CAKUCE010000095.1 GCA_934643535.1 uncultured Clostridia bacterium
CCTCTGCATAAGCCCTTGACGAATGGCCCGCCCATGTCTAGAATATGGAAGGTTTTTTTCGTTTGGAAGTTGGCAACGTGGACCGATTGCGGGGGGAGTGTTCTGGATGCAAACGAAGTACATTTTTGTTACCGGCGGCGTGGTTTCGTCTCTGGGAAAGGGCATTACGGCGGCGTCTTTGGGACGGCTGCTGAAGCTGCGGGGACTGCGCGTCTCCATGCAGAAGCTGGATCCCTACATTAACGTGGACCCGGGTACGATGAGCCCGTACCAGCACGGCGAGGTGTTCGTGACCGACGACGGCGCGGAGACCGACCTCGACCTGGGCCATTACGAACGTTTTATTGACGAAAGCCTGAGCCAGCGCAGCAATGTGACCAGCGGCCGTGTCTACAAGACCGTCATCGACCGGGAACGCCGGGGCGAATACCTGGGCGCGACCGTACAGATCATTCCCCACATTACCAATGAGATCAAGGATCGGATTCTCTCCGTTTCCCGCACGGAGAACCCTCCCGACGTTGTGCTTACCGAGATCGGCGGCACCGTGGGCGACATCGAAAGCCAGCCCTTCCTGGAGGCCATCCGCCAGATGCGCGCCGAGGTGGGCCGGGACAACTGCCTGTATATCCACGTGACGCTGGTGCCGTACCTGAACGCGGCCAACGAACTGAAGACTAAGCCCACCCAGCACAGCGTGAAGGAACTGTCCGGGCTGGGCATCGCGCCGGACATTCTGGTGTGCCGGGCCGAACATGCCATTCCCGAAGAAGTCCGGGCCAAGATCGGCATGTTCTGCAATCTGCCCAAGGACTGCGTGTTTGAGAACCTGAACGCCCGCAGCCTGTACGAAGTGCCGCTGCTTCTGCATGCGGAGCATATGGACGATAAGGTGCTGGAGCTTCTGCACATCGACGCGCCCGAAGCGGATCTGGCTGAATGGCGCGCTATGGTGGAACGTCAGCTGGGCTGCAGGGAGTCGGTGAATATCGCGCTGGTGGGCAAGTATGTGGAGCTGCCGGATGCGTATCTGAGCGTGGTGGAGGCGCTGGAGCACGGCGGCATTTTCCATGGCGTGAAGGCGAAAATCCTTTGGATCGCTGCGGAAAAGGTGACGGACGAAAACGCTGCCGAGCTGCTGAAAGATGCGGACGGTCTGGTAGTACCGGGCGGCTTCGGCTCCCGCGGTCTGGAGGGCAAAATGTCCGCGATCCGTTATGCGCGGGAGAACGGCCTGCCCTTCCTGGGCCTGTGCCTTGGAATGCAGATGGCCGTGATCGAGTTCGCCCGGCATGAGCTGGGTCTGCCGCTGGCCAACACCACCGAGATGGATCCCGATACGCCCGATCCCGTCATCGGCCTGATGGAGGATCAGAATCTCGAAAACCTGGGCCATACTATGCGGCTGGGCAAGTACCGCTGCGAACTGACCCCCGGCACCCTCAGCGCAAAGGCGTATGGGGAGACGGAAATCTGGGAGCGTCACCGCCACCGCTACGAGTTCAATAACGCCTACCGGGAGCGCTTTGAAAAGGCCGGCATGGTCGTGGCCGGACGCAATCCCGAGCGGGATCTGGTGGAGATCGTAGAGCTGCCGGATCATCCCTTCTTCGTGGCGGTTCAGTATCATCCCGAATTTAAGAGCCGTCCCAACCGGCCTCATCCCCTGTTCCGGGATCTGGTGGGCGCGGCCATGAAGCATCAGAAAGAGCATAACGCCTGACAGGGCGCGGCGCGGGTCTGGGAGACGAGACCCGCGCCTTTTTCTATTTTCTGGTTCCCAAAAGGGGCCGAAAAGGCCAAACATAGAAAAAACGGAAAAAATTTGTCAAAAATATCACGATCAGGCAGGAAAACAGGTGGGAGAAATAGAATAGCGAAAATCAGGATGAAGTTGGATATTCCGGCTTGATCCAACCAAATGTTATTACTCAACGGCGTGGAAGGAGAACGGAAATGCATAACTCTCAAGGACTGGAAAAGGTGCTCAGTCTTCGCCAGGAAATTCTGGCCGGGGACGAGAAGCGCCTGAAGGAGCAGCGGGATGCCGGAAAACTGACCGCGCGCGAGCGCATTGCCAAGATCGCCGACGCGGGCAGCTTTGTGGAGCTTTTCGCGCTGGTAAGCCGGAACAATGAGGGCGCGGGTGTGATCACCGGCTATGCCACCATCGAGGAACGCCCGGTGTACCTTTTTGCCCAGGATTTCACCGTTCGCGGCGGCGCAATGGGCCAGCTGCAGGCGGCGAAGATCGTCAAGCTGCTGGATCTGGCCCAGAAGACCGGCGCTCCGGTGCTGGCCCTGATGGACAGCGCCGGCGTGCGCATTGACGAAGGCGCTCAGGCGCTGAGCGCGTATTCTGAGATCTATCAGAAGATGGCCCGGATGAGCGGCGTCTGCCCCATGGTGGCGCTGGTGCTGGGCCCCTGCATTGGCGGCGCGGCGCTGCTGTCCCAGCTGGCCGATGTGTCCATCGTGGCCGAAAAGGTAGGCCAGCTGATGGTTTTCGGACCGCAGGTCATGGCCGCCATGAGCGGCGCGCAGGTGGATGCGGAGAAGTTCGGCGGTGCGAAGGTCGCCGCGGAAACGGGCGCCTGCGCTCTGACCGCCGCCAGCGAGGACGAGGCCCTGCTGAAGGCCCGCCAGGTGCTGGCCCTGCTGCCCTCCAGCAATCTGGAGGACACCGAGATCGTGGATACGGACGACCTCAATCGTCTGCTGCCCGCCATTGATCCCGCCGATGTGGACGCGCTGCTGAACGCCGTGGCCGATCAGGGCACGCTGGTGGAGCTGTACGCGGCCTACGAGCCTTCCGTGAAGGTGGCGCTGGCCCGCCTGGGCGGCTACAGCGTGGGTCTGGTGGCTGCGAATGGCAAGCTGACCGCCGGCGCGCTGCAGAAGGCCGCCCGGTTCGTCCGCTTTATGGACTGCTATGGCATTCCCGTGGTCAGCCTGCTGAACACCTCCGGCGTGGAGGTGAACGGGGTGAAGGAGCAGAGCTGGCTGTTCAAGGCCCAGAGCCAGCTGCTTTATGCCTATGCCGAGGCGACCGTGCCCAAGGTGGCCGTCGTGACCGGCGACGCCATCGGTCAGGCTTATGTCGCCATGGGCGGCAAGGCCATGGCCGACGTGACCTACGCATGGCCCTCTGCGGTGATCTCCGCCCTGACCCCCGAGGCCGCCGTGGCGGTGCTTTATCAGGACGAGGTGAAGGCCGACAAGGAGCTGAGCGTGGAGGAAGCCCGCGCCAAGTACGCCGCCGAATATGTGGAGAACGTAGCCGGATGCCTGAACGCGGCCAAGCAGGGAATGGTGGACGATGTGATCGAACCCGCCAAGACCCGCGCCATGCTGATCTCCGCGCTGGAAATGCTCATGAGCAAGCGGGATTCCAATCCCCCCAAGAAGCATGGCAACCTGCCCATGTAACGCCGAAAGGAAGGGTTTACCGTGGAAAAAGTTACCTTTGGTTTGGGCGTGGCAGGTCTGGGCATGATCGTGGTATTCGTGGGTCTGTTGATCCTGATCGGATTCATCACGATTCTGGGCCTTGTTTCCCGCTCGAAAAAGCCCAAGGCCGCGCCCGTGAAGCAGGCAGGCCCCGAAGTTGTGGCTGCTCCTCCGGTGGAGGCCGCTCCCGCTGTGGACGGTGTTCCCGCGGAAGTGATCGCCGCCATTACCGCCGCCATCGCCGCCGTCTGGGAAAGCCCCAACGGTTTTGTGGTGCGCCATGTGAAGCGCATCTCCAACGCGCCCGCCTGGAAGCGCGCCGGGCGTGACGAGCAGACCTACAGCCGCTACTAATCATTCATTGTTTTTTGAAGGAGGATAAACCCCATGCGTCAGTTCAACATTACCGTCAATGGTGTTCAGTATTCCGTGGCCGTGGAAGAAGTGGGCGCTGCGTCCGCTCCTGTGGCGACTCCCGTGGCCGCCCCCGTGGCCGCCGCGCCCGTGGCTGCGCCTGCCGCCGCGCCCGCTCCTGCCGCTGCTCCCGCTCCCGTGGCCGGCGGTGAAAAGATCAACGCTCCCATGCCCGGCAACATTCTGGATGTGAAGGTCGCCACCGGCGCCAGCGTCAAGAAGGGCGACGTGCTGATCATTCTGGAAGCCATGAAGATGGAAAACGAAATCATGTCCCCCTGCGACGGCACCGTGAAGCAGGTGCTGGTCAACAAGGGCGCGACCGTCAACAGCGGCGATCCTCTCGTTGTCATCGGCTGAGATCGACTTCGTTCCTTTCCGTACTTTTCAAAGAAAGTGAGTTGATTTCAAACCATGAACGTTGGCGAGAGCTTGTTGAAACTCTGTCAGGATTCCGGTATTTATTACCTGCTGCAGAACCCCAAGCCGCTGATCATGATCGGTCTGGCCTGCGTGCTTCTGTATCTGGGCATCGTCAAGGGCTATGAGCCCCTGCTGATGGTCCCCATCGCCTTTGGTATGCTGCTGACCAACCTGCCCATCGCGGAAATGTACCACGAGGAGCTGTTTGCGGGCGGTCATGCCAACTGGAGCCTGTTCGGCGGAAGTATTCTGTTTCATTCTTCCAACCTGATCGACGCGGCGCAATACACAGTGACCGCACAGGGTTCCATTCTGGATGCCAGCAATCAGCTGCTGGGCACCATCGTGGATACCATCTCCGGCTCCGCCGTGGCCTTCAACGCCTCCGGCGCGCTGGTGGTGGACGGTCAGGTGGCCTATGATTCCGTGCGCATCATCATGAACGCCTCCGGCGCTTATCTGGCGGACGGAGAGGTGTACAGCCTGCTGGGCGTGAAGCTGGCCACCGCCGGTCAGGTCATTAACCCCGGTCTGCTGGACTATCTGTATCTGGGCGTGAAGCTGGGCATCTATCCCTGCCTGATCTTCCTCGGCGTTGGCTGCATGACTGACTTCGGTCCCCTGATCGCCAACCCCAAGAGCCTGCTGCTGGGCGCTGCCGCGCAGCTGGGTATCTTCATCACCTTCATTGTGTGCTATGCCGCCATGGGCTTCACCCCTCAGGAAGCGGCCTCCACCGGCATTATCGGCGGCGCGGACGGTCCCACGGCCATCTACCTGACCGGCAAGCTGGCTCCGCACCTGCTGGGCCCCATCGCGGTAGCCGCCTACAGCTACATGGCGCTGGTGCCTGTGATCCAGCCCCCCATTATGCGCGCCCTGACCACCAAGAAGGAACGCTCCATCGTGATGGAACAGCTGCGGCCCGTTTCCAAGAAGGAAAAGATCATTTTCCCCATCGCCGTGACCATTATCGTCAGCCTGCTGCTGCCCTCTGCGGCTCCGCTGGTGGGCTGCCTGATGCTGGGCAACCTGTTTAAGGAAAGCGGACAGCTGGATCGCCTCAGCGATACGGCACAGAACGCTCTGATGAATATCGTGACCATCTTCCTGGGCATCACGGTAGGCGCGACGGCGACGGCCTCCACCTTCCTGCAGCTCAAGACCCTGGGCATCATGGTGGTTGGCGTGGTCGCCTTCGGCTTCGGTACTGCGGGCGGCGTGCTGCTGGCCAAGCTGATGAACAAGCTCTCCGGCGGCAAGATCAACCCCTTGATCGGTTCCGCCGGCGTGTCCGCCGTTCCCATGGCGGCCCGCGTGAGCCAGATCGAGGGCCAGAAGGCCAATCCCGGCAACTTCCTGCTGATGCATGCCATGGGCCCCAACGTGGCCGGCGTTATCGGCTCCGCCATCGCGGCCGGTATGCTGCTGAGCATGTTCGGCTGATTGTGATTTGAGAGGTGACAAATATGCCTAAGGTTGGAATTACCGATACCATTCTGCGTGACGGCCATCAGAGCCAGGCCGCCACGCGCATGACCACCGCCCAGATGGAGCCCATGTTTGCTCAGCTGGACAAGATTGGCTATTATTCTCTGGAGTGCTGGGGCGGCGCTACCTTCGACAGCTGCCTGCGCTTCCTGAATGAAGACCCGTGGGAGCGCCTGCGCATCCTGCGCAAGGGCCTGCCCAACACCAAGCTGCAGATGCTGCTGCGCGGCCAGAACCTGCTGGGCTACAAGCACTATGCCGACGACGTGGTGGAGTTCTTCGTCAAAAAGAGCATCGAAAACGGCATCGACATCATCCGCTGCTTCGACGCGCTGAACGACCTGCGCAACATGGAAACCGCCGTGAAGGCCACCAAGAAATACGGCGGCACTGCGGAGG
This sequence comes from uncultured Clostridia bacterium, assembly GCA_934643535.1. Lineage (GTDB taxonomy): Bacteria > Bacillota > Clostridia > Christensenellales > Aristaeellaceae > Limiplasma. Next base: position 6,178 of record CAKUCE010000095.1, read on the forward strand.
TGGCCATGAGCTACACCGTCAGCCCCGTCCATACCGAGGACTACTTCGTCAAGCTGGCCGCCGACATCCAGAAGATGGGCGCGGACCTGATCTGCATCAAGGACATGGCCAATCTGCTGCTGCCCTACAACGCCTACAGCCTGGTGAAGCGTCTGAAGGCGGAAGTGGACATCCCGATCGTACTGCACACCCATGACACCACCGGCACCGGCGCGATGACCCTGCTCAAGGCCATCGAGGCGGGCGTTGACGTGGTGGATACCTGCCTGAGCCCGCTGGGCAACGGCACGTCTCAGCCCACCACCGAGTCCATCGTAGCCACCCTGCAGGGCACCGAGCGCGACACCGGTCTGGATCTGAAGGCCCTGACCGAGATCGCCGGTTACTTCCGCGGCGTGGCGGATGAGCTGACCAAGGAAGGCTGGCGCGATCCTGCCCGCGTGCTGTCCACCGACGCCAACACGCTGATCTATCAGGTGCCGGGCGGCATGCTGTCCAACCTGATCGGCCAGTTGAAGAAGGCCAACGCCATGGATAAATACTACGAGGTGCTGGCGGAAGTGCCGCGCGTCCGCAAGGACTTCGGCTATCCTCCGCTGGTAACGCCCACCAGCCAGATCGTTGGCACGCAGGCCGTGATGAACGTCATCAGCGGCGAGCGCTACAAGATGGTGCCCAAGGAGTCCAAGGCGTTGCTGCGCGGCGAATACGGCCGTCTGCCCGCCGAGGTGAACGAAGAAGTGCGCAAAAAGTGCATTGGCGATGACAAGGTCATCACCCATCGTCCTGCCGACGATATTCCTCCGGAGCTGGAAAAGTACCGCGAAGAGATCCGCGACTACTATCAGCAGGAAGAAGACGTACTCAGCTACGCGCTGTTCCCGCAGGTCGCGCCCAAGTTCTTCCAGTACCGTCAGGCCAAACAGCTGGGTGTGGACAGCACCATGCTGAACAAGGAAGAAAAGGTCATGCCGGTGTGACCGGCGCCAAAGCAGCCTGAGCTTCTCCTTCATCTGTTTTGACGGACTTCCGCTGCAGGCGGGAGCATAAAAAGCCAACAGGCAATGCGATAAACGCCCTCTCGTTGCGGCGCTGCTGAAGAAGCGGCGCCGCGGCGGGAGGGCTGTTTTGTGTCTGGGCGGCGCTCATGAGATTCTCAGAAACGTTTTATCATTTCTTCAAGCATTCTGAGCGGGAATGTGGTATGCTGGATGCGTCAAAAAAGACGGAAGGAGACGAGACTGTGGCGAGGTACACCATTGAAGATATAGAGATTTTGCGTAAAAAAAGCGGCATCACCTACGAGGAGGCCGTGAACCTGCTGGAATATCACGACGGCAGTCTGGCGCGGTCGCTGGTGGATCTGGAACGAAACGGCCGTCTGAAGGGCGAGGGAAAAAACGCGCCTGTCAGCGGCGGTTTTCACGGGGTGATGGATTTCCTTTTGCGGCTGCATTTGAAGATTACCAAGGGCGATACCTGCATCGTCAACTTGAACGCGCTGGTGATGATCGTGGCGGTGCTGGCCGCTCCCTATCTGGTGCTGGCCGGGATCATTCTGGCGCTGGTGCTGGGGTATAAGATCCGTCTGATACGCGGCGCGGCTGATTCCGTGGAGGAAATGCTGAAGACCGCCCGGAAAAACGTCCGGGAGACGGTCAGCCGCTTTGCGCAGGAGTCAGGGAAAGAAGCGGGACAGGCCGGGAATGAGAAAAACGATCCTCCGAAGGCGGAAACGCCCCGGAATCGTCAGCCTGCCAGCGGGACCACGCCGGTGAACGTTCAGTTTCCCGGCGGCGCTACGGTGGATGTGCGGGAGGATCAGGACGGCTATCACGAGGCGGAAATTCGATAAGGTTTTTATCAGGGCATAGGGGAAAGGGGCGCTTTTGTTGAGTAAGATTCTGATCGTGGAGGACGAAGCCAAGATCGCGCGTTTTGTTACGCTGGAGCTGGAGCATGAGGGCTATGAGGTGAAAAGCGCCTGCGACGGGCGCTCCGGCCTGCAGCTCTGTCTGGACTGGAAGCCGGATCTGCTGATTCTGGATCTGATGCTGCCGGAGCTGAGCGGCATCGAGGTGTGCCGCCGCCTGCGCCAGCAGAGCGACGTGCCCATCATCATGCTCACCGCCAAGGATGACGTCAGCGATAAGGTCATGGGGCTGGACATGGGCGCGGACGACTATATGACCAAGCCCTTCGCCATTGAAGAGCTGCTGGCCCGCATCCGGGTGGCGCTGAAAAAACATCGGGCGGATACGGCGCAGAGCACCGGGGCCAGAAGCGCCGGAAAGCTGCACATGGAACCGGCCAGCTACAGCGCGGGCTATGGCGACGAGCCCATCAGCCTGACCAAGAAGGAATTCGATCTGCTGAATTACCTGTGGCAGCACGAAAATACCGCCATTACCCGGGACGATCTTCTGACCAATGTATGGGGCTACGAATTTACGGGCGACACCAACATCGTGGACGTGTATATCCGCTATCTGCGCCAGAAGATCGACGACCGCTTCGGTATCAAGACCATCCACACCATCCGTGCCGTGGGGTATATGTTCCGTTATGAGCAGGAGTAAACAGAAAACCGCCGTCACGCTGGACGGCGAAACCGTGGAGACCGAAAATTCCCTGCTGGGGCGGCTCCATACCCGGATCGAAGAACTGGAAGCCCAGCAGGAGGCGGAAAAACAGGCGCGGCAGGAACGGAAGGAACAGCGGCGGCAGCAAAAGCCCTCCGAGCGGCTGGTGACTGCGCTGAACCGGATGTCCCGCCGGGTGCATGGCGCGGTGATGGGCCTTTTGAGCAACCTGCGCCTCTCTCTGGTGCTGCGGGTGGCGCTGTATGCCAGCGGCCAGCTGCTGCGAACGACGCTGCCCATGCTGCTGATCGTGAGCGTGGCGTTTTTCGCCGCGCAGGGCCCTGCACTGGATCGGTCTATCGACCGGGTGCTGGCGGAGCAGCCCGCTCAAGAGAGCGCTTATGAGCCCGAGCAGTTGAAGGATCAACCCTTTTCAGCGGTATATGTGCTGGAAACGCCGCTGGAGGACGATCTGCGGGGATGGCCCCAGCGGGTCAGCCTGTTCTTTTCGGAGATTCGTCAGGGGTCCCGGGTTCTTCTGTATGAAAACACCATTCTGGGCGGAACCGTGTTCGTTTGGGAATTGAGCGAGCCGCTGCGCATTCTGTCGGTGCTTTTGTGGACGCTGCTGGCGATTGACCTTCTGCGGGTGGGGTATTTCATCCGCCACCGGAAGCGGCTGAACCAGAAGGTGCTCAAACCCATCACCGACATGGCCGAGACCGCCGCCACGCTGAGCGCCAACAACCTGAGCGACCGCATCAGCGTGGAGGGCACCAAGAATGAATTGAAGGATCTGGCGCTGGTCATCAACGGCATGCTGGACCGGATCGAGCTGAGCTACAACAGCCAGAAGCAGTTTGTCAGCGACGCTTCTCACGAGCTGCGCACGCCCATCGCCGTTATTCAGGGCTATATAAGCATGCTGCAGCGGTGGGGAAAGACCGACCCGGCGGTGCTGGACGAGGGCATTGCCGCCATTGCGCAGGAAACGGCCAGTATGAAGGAGCTGGTGGAGCGCCTGCTGTTTTTGGCCCGCCACGACAAAAAAACGCTGCTGCTGGAAATGGAGGACTTCGACCCTCTGGAGATCATGAGCGAGCTTCACCGCGAGGCAAAGCTGCTGTCGTCGGAGCATACCTTTGCCCTGACGCCCGCTGAAAACGCCATGATCCATGGGGACAAGGGCATGATGAAGCAGTTGATGCGGATCCTGCTGGATAATGCCATCAAGTACACGCCCGCAGGCGGAAGCATCACGCTTGGCATGAAGAACAATGGCAATACCTGCGTTCTGAGCGTAAAGGACACGGGCGCGGGCATCGCTCCCAAGGATCTGGGCAAGATCTTCGACCGCTTCTATCGCTGCGACGAAGCGCGCAAATCCCAGCAGAGCGGGCACGGGCTGGGCCTGTCCATCGCCCGGATCATCGCCGCGGCCCACGGCGGCAAGATCACCGTGCGCAGCAAGGTGGGCGCCGGAACCACTTTTTCCGTGATGATACCGACGCTTCAGCAGGACGGTAAGGGGGATAAGCAATGAAAAAACGGGAGCGAACAGCTCCCGTTCAGATTGTCGAAAAAAAACCAGACCGGTTGTCATTGCCCGCGAACAGCGCTTCGCTGGTTCGCTGGAAAAATGCTGCGGCATAAGGCTTAGGGGCTCCGCCCCTAAAACCCCGGCAGGAGGCAGTGCCTCCTGCACCTCCACTTTTTCAGTAATTTGACGGGAGCGAACAGCTCCCGTTTTCAATTTGGCCAAAAAACTCGTCTGCGGCGATCTCTACTCCCGCTGCTCGGCCAGCACATCATCCGCCGTCCGGCGAAGAAGCGCCAGCAGTTCCGGCTCGACGGCTTCATCGCCGTCGGGCACGAAGG
>CAKUCE010000096.1 GCA_934643535.1 uncultured Clostridia bacterium
CACCAGAGGAACAGCAGCTCAAAGCAGGCATGGAAGTCAAAGTCGGAGTCCGCCTTGAAGGTCATGGCGCATTTCAGCACGGAATGGTTCCTGCCGGAAAGAAGAGGCAGCAGCTCCGCCTTCGTCTGCGGAAAAAGGCCGTGTTCCAGATAGTACAGGTTTTGCAGAAGAAAGAAGGCGCTTTGGTAGAGGGAGGGCAGGGCGGCGATGGTTTTGCCGCGTTCCCCATGAATGAAACGGTGACAAAGCTCGTGATACAGATTGTTTACGCTCAGCTTCACGTAAGACCGTACGTCCTGTTCCGTATAGGAAGGAACCAGCGGGCGCAGCCGCCCGAAAAGATTCCGGGTGCTGTGGAGCAAATGACAGATTTCCAACGGATTCCAGTGACTTAGATCGGTTTTGCTGCAAATGAAGCCGCAGGACTTTTCCGGCTCCTCCAGCGAGGAAACGAGCGTGCGGTATTGTTCCAGATCAGAGACGCTCAGGCCGTCCACTACTGTCATGATATCGATATCGCTGTTTTCGGTGGCCTCGCCCCGCAGATAGCTGCCCTGCAGGCCGACATAGACGAGCCGGGGGCCAAAGTTCTGCTGAAGCAGCGTCAGCAGGCTGGAAAGATAGCTTTCTATGTTCAGCATTCCTTCGCACCGCCCTTTTTCTTTTCAGAAGCGGCTTTCGCGTCTGCTTCGGGCTGAAGCAGTTCGGCTCCTGTCAGAAGGGCGGTTCGTTCGCCCAGACTGACGAAGCCCAGCCGGTGCAGGGGACGGGTGCAGAGGACGTAAAATAGCTTGGCATAGAAGCGTTCGTCCGGGTACTGGGACGCTTCTGCATCGGCGATGAGCACGCAGTCGAATTCCAGTCCCTTCACAATCGAAGCGTCCATGACCTGCACGCCGCCCTGAAAGCTGTCGTCTCCCTGACGCACCAAACGCGCTTCACAGCCGAGCGCGGCCAGCGTCTTTTGCAGCTGAGCGGCGGCTTTGCCGGTTTTTACGATGACGGCGATGTTTTCAAAGCCCTCGTCCTGCCAGCGGCGGACGGCGTTTTTGACCGCCGACGCCCGCTCGGCGGAGGTTTTTACGGAAAGCAGGAAGGGCTTTTCGCCGTGCCGCTCCACGGGCCGGGCCGCGCCCTCGCCCTCGCCGGTTACGGGATGCCGTGCAATGACGGAGAAGGCCGTTTCCATGATTTCCACGGTGCTGCGGTAGGCGGTGCCAAGCCGGGTGACGGTCACGGGCTTTTCGAAAATGCCCGCGCTCAGGTCTTCCCAGCTTCGGATGCCTTCGTCGCCGTAGATCCCCTGACAAAGATCGCCCACCAGCGTAAAGGCGTCCGTATGGAACAGCTCCCGCAGCACGCGTACCTCCAGCGGGGAAACGTCCTGCGCCTCGTCCACCACCACCTGACGCACGCTCATCCGGTTCAGCCCGTACAGCCCCTGCGCAAGGATCAGCAGGGCGGGCAGGTCTTCCGCCTGGGCCTGCTTCTTTTGGAGCGCGGGGCGGGTAGCCGCCAGTACGGCTTCATTGGCGGAGTCCTTTTCCGCCATCCACTCCCAGAATGCGCCATACACGGTCAGAAGATCCATGGAGCCCCAAAGCCCGTCAAATTCCCTGAGAAAGGCCTTCTGCCGGTCCTTCAGCTCCTGAATGCGCTGATCACGGGTGTCGTAGTACAGCCTCGCCCTGGCCCTCCGACCGGGACAGTCGGCTACGGTCAGCATGAGTTTCTGCACCATCTCGTCCACCTTGCGTTCCAGAGCTGCCTGAGTTTCCTCACAGACCCGCGCAAGGCGCTTTTTCATCACCTTGCGACCCTCCTGCATCCGGCTTTCCAGCGGAAAATGGCGGAATTCCTTCCAAAAATACCGCTGGATCTCAGCCGTCGTCATCAGTGTCCGGCTCAGGAACTTCACATCGTCCTCGGGCAGGCAGCGATGCTCCCAGACGGTCAGAAATTCCGCCAGCTCCGCCCGAAGGGACAGCGCCCCCTTGCGGCGCAGTACATTGTCCAGCCCGTCCCGCTGGGCTTTGTCCATTTGCAGGCGCTCCGGCAGACGGGCGCTTTCCATCAGGCGGGGCATGCGCTTGCCCATCAGCGCCCGGCACAGGCCGGGAAAGGTGGTCTGGCGCACGTCGTCTACGCCCAGATCGGGCAATACCCGGCTGATATAGCTCAGAAACAGCGGGTTGGGAGCCAGAATCAGCATTTGCTGGGGCAGCACCGTCTTTTGCAGTTGATAGAGCAGCCAGGCCATCCGGTGCAGGGCGATCGTGGTTTTGCCGCTGCCCGCTACGCCCTGCACACACAGGGGCGAGAAGGCGTCGAAACGGATCACCGTGTTTTGCTCCGCCTGAATGGTGGTGACGACCTCCCGCAGCCGGGCGGAGGTCATCTGGCTCAGCGCGTCGGTCAGGTACTTTTCCTGCCCGGCCAGCCCCGTGTCCTGCATATCCTCCAACTGCCCTTCTGAGATGGTGAACATGCGTTTCAGGCTCAGGTCGCCTTCCACTTTGCCGTCCGGCGCTTCGTAGCTGACCCGGCCGATCTGCCCCGAATAGTACAGGTTGGCTACCGGGCTGCGCCAGTCCGCCACCCGCACCTGATAGGAGGGCGTTTCCAGCACGCCCCAGCGGCCCAGATAGATGGAGCTTTTTTCTCCGGCCTTCAGGTGGCCCAGCACGGGCGCGCCGGGGTCGGGCGTGAAGTCCAGCCGCGCAAAGTAGGGCTGGCGGCTGCTCAGACGCAGCTGGTGAAGGCTGCGCAGTTTGTTCTTGATGATGAACTGCTGCACCTCCGCGTCGGTACTGCCGTCGTCCAGCACCTGAATCAGCCGGTCGTTGCCGTCCACGATGCCCAGATCGGCTTCCAGCTTTTGGCGCTCGCTGCAGACGATCCGCAGGGTGTCTGCGAGATGCTGTTTTTCGTTTGCCCATTCGTGGGCGGAAAGAGCTGGTGATTCCATAAAGAGATATACCTCCGCATCTTTGATAGGATGCAGCGCTCTGGGTTCATGAGCGTTTCGCAGCCGCGCCCGGCGGAAAGAGATCCCCGCAGGAAAAGGACGCGGGCGGCGCTCAGTGGAAAAAAGAGATGCAATTTTTCGCCGGAGAAACCGAAAGAGACGCGCCAGTCAGAACGGAAACGCGATCTTTAAGGCAAACATGCGGCGATGCAGAGGTTTTCTCCTTCGTTCAAACAAAGGGAAAAATAGTATAGCACTTTTGACCGGATGAGACAAGTGCAATTTTTGCGGGGAGAAAGCCGAAAATCGTCATTGCGTTTTGCAGAGGAATGATGTAAGGTAAGAATGTAATGTCTTATCAAAAAAGCCCTTTCTGCAAGGAGGAACCCTTATGACGGAATATCGCGTCGCCCGGCCGGAGGAACAGACGGAACTGACGGCTTTCGGCAGTATGGTTTTTTCGGGAGCAGAGGAAAAGATCGACTTTGAGACCCTGATCCCCAAGGAATACGCCAGGGGCCGAGACTGCGCCGGTCATCATCTGCTGGCCGTGAACGAGCAGGGCATTCGCGGCATGATCGCTACTTTGCCCGGCGTGATGCACGTGGGGGAGTTTGAGCTGAAAACCGGCTATATTGGCACGGTCAGCGTCCATCCGCAGGCCCGGGGCGAGGGACACATGAAAAAGCTGATGGCGCTGTCCCTGACCCGGATGCGGGAAAACGGGACGGACATTTCCATGCTGGGCGGACGGCGGCAGCGGTATGCCTATTTCGGTTATGAACCCGGCGGGTGTGAATATCACGCCTCCTTCCGTCCCTTTACCATTCGGCAGGCCATGGCGGATGTGGACGGCGAGGGCTTTTCCTTTGCTCCCATCGAGGCTGGGGGGGAAGAGGAGAAGCTGGCCTTGAAGCTGCAGGAAAGTCAGCCCTGCTGGGTGGATCGCAAACCCTTCGGCTTTGCGGCGGCGGCCGCGTCCTATCTCTGCGGCGCATGGGCGGCACGGCGGAATGGAGCATTTGCCGGGTATCTGATCGCTGATCGGGAAAAAACAACGGTTTCGGAACTGGCGGCTGTGGAAGGCGGACAGCCGGAAGCATTGGTAAAAGCGTGGTTTCTGCAAAACAGTCTGGAACAGCTGAGAGTAACGATCCCAGGCTGGAATCGTCCGCTGCTGTCCTGCCTGAGCCGGTATGCCGAGGGCATGGATATGAGTCCCTGCGAAAAAGTTCAGATCCTCCGTTATCGGCCGGTGATCGAAGCCATGCTGACGCTCAAGGGCCGTTATGCGCCGCTGGCGGACGGTTCGCTTTCACTGGAGGCGGATGGTCAGCGGTTCACAGTGACGGTGAAGGAAGGCGCTGTTCGGGTAATAGACGGCGGAGAAGAGCCGTGGAAGCTGACACACCGGGAAATGCACGAGCTGCTGCTGAATCCCTTTGCCCTCGATCTTCAGGAGCGTGCGCCCCGGGGCTGGTTCCCGCTTCCCTGGCACACGTCCACGGCGGATACCTTCTGACCGTTGACAGCGGCAAGATGATTTGTTATACTTGAAAAACCAAACAGGGGAAACGGTTCTGTATAATACGTTTTAGCGTATGAACGCTTTGGAGGAAGAGCGGCTTATGGCAAAAACCATTATGGCGGTGGGGGCTCACATCGGCGACGCGCAGTTGACCTGCGGCATGCTGCTGGCCAAGCACGCCATGCAGGGCGACCGGGTAGTGATTGTGGATCTGACGGCGGGGGAGCGGGGGACGCCCGCCGGCTGGACGACCCCGGACTTTCGGAAATACAATGTGGAATGCGCTGCGAAGTTCGCCGAAAAAATCGGCGGAGAATCCGTTGTGCTGGATACGCCGGACGGCGAGCTGTACGACTCCAGGGAACAGGAGCTGGCGCTGGCAACCCTGATGCGTCAATATCAGGTCAACGCGGTTCTGTATCATTGGAAGAACAGCATGCACAAGGATCATATCGCCGCCAGCCGCATCACGGAGAATGCCATTTTCTTCGCTTCGCTGCCCACCTTTGAGCATGAGCTTCCCAGAGCGCCCATTACCAAATTTCTCTATGCCGAAAACTGGGAGGACGCGGACGGCTTCAAGCCCTATTATTATTTTGATGTGACGGAGGCCTTCCCCGTCTGGAAGGAAGCCGTGAAGGAACTCTGGCTGGCCGAGCATTCCACCAGCTTCAAGTATCTGCGCTATTACGAGGCGTTGAGCGTGGTGCGCGGCGCAAGGATCGGCGTGGATCACGCCACCTGCTTTGGCATTGAGGATTACGCCAAACGGCAGATTTTGGACCGGCTGTAAGAGCCGGAGGCAAGGAGAAAATACGATGATCGACGAAAGAATGAAGCTGCTGGCGGGTCAGCGTCTGGTGGCGGGCTTTGAGGGGTGCACCGTTCCCGAGTCCTTTCAGAAACTGATTCGGGACTGTAAAATCGGCAATGTAATCCTGTTCCGGCGCAATATTCAGAGCGCGGAGCAGCTTCGGGAGCTGTGCGTGTTTCTGCACTGCCTCATCCGCATGGAGACGGGGCTTCCGCCCATGATTCTGCTGGATGAAGAGGGCGGCACTGTTTCCCGGTTGGGGGAGCTTGGTTCCGTTTCGCCCAGCGCCATGGCGCAGGGAGCTGCCGGGGATCCGGAGAATGCTTTTCAGGTGGGCCGCATGCTTGGTCAGGAGCTTCGGGCCGTTGGGGTGAATTTTAACTGTGCGCCCATTCTGGACTGCAACACCAATCCGAAAAACCCGGTCATTGGCGTTCGTTCCTTTGGCGGCGACCCGGAAAAAGTGGCGGATTTCGGCGCTGCCTATGCCCGCGGTCTGCGGGAGGCGGGAGTGATCGCCTGCGGCAAGCATTTTCCCGGCCATGGCGATACGGAAACGGACAGCCATCTGGGCCTGCCTGTGGTGAATAAATCGCTGGAGGAAATCGAACGGGTGGAGCTTGTCAGCTTCCGCCGTGCCATCGCGGAGAAGATCGACGCACTGATGACCGCTCATGTGGTGTTCCCGGCGCTGGAACCGGAACGCATTCCCTCTACCGTTTCTCGGAAGGTCATGACGGGTCTTCTGCGGGAAAAGATGGGCTTTGAGGGGCTGATCGTTACCGACTGTATGGAAATGGACGCCATCAAGCGCCAGTTCGGTTCCGCCCGGGGCGCGCTGATGGCCCTGCAGGCGGGTGTGGACATGACGCTGATCTGCCACACCGAGGCTTTCCAGCGGGAGGCGGCAGAGCTGATCGTGGAGGCCATGGAGGATGGAAGTCTCTCCATGGAAGAGGCGCAGGAATCCTATCGCCGCATTGCCGAGCTGAAGCGCCACAGAGCGGTGAACCCGTTGACGGATCCTGCCGTGATCGGCTGTCCGGAACACCGGGCCATTGCGGAAAAGGTTCTCCGGCAGGCTGTGCGGGTGCTGCACGCGCCGGAGGAAAAGCCGCTTCCCTCTGTGAATGAAAATACGCTGTTCTTCGGCTGCAGCAACCGGGCTGCTTCCTATGCCAGCGACCAGCTGGCTCTGTGCGGGCCCCAGCGTCTGGCCGTGCATTTTGGCGGGACCTTCGGCGGCCTTCTTCTGGATGAAAAAACGCTTCATTCCTGCCAGCACCCCACGGTAGTAGCCTGTCTGAGCCCTCAGCCCGATCTTCCCCGGGTGATGGAGCAGGTCAGAACGCTGGCCGCGTCTGGAGCGCAGGTGATCGCCGCCGCCATGGCCACACCCTACTGTTTGGACGAACTGCCGGACAGCATTTGGAAAACCGCTGTCTATCAGTATGACGAACTGGGGCTTGCCCGGCTTCAGGAGCTTTTGGAAAGCGGAAAATAAAATCGAAACGTTGCCGTCAGGTCCGGAACGGGAGCCGACGGCAACGTTTCGATAGTTCATGCTGCCCGGAAAGCGGCTTGGATGCTTATAAAATTCTGTGCTAAAATGTTTTTTTCTTTTTTGACAGAAAAATCAAAAAAATTGAAAAAAGAGGCTTGACACAAATCCCAAAGTGTTATATAATCAATCCTGTTCCGCGAGGGACACCAAATGACTGGGTGTGGCGCAGCTTGGTAGCGTGCTTGAATGGGGTTCAAGAGGCCGGAAGTTCGAATCTTCTCACCCAGACCAAAGAAGCGATGTAAATCGCTTCTTTTTTTGCATTTTTAGTTGCTTTTTTGTACTAATTTGGCTATGAAACAGGCCAATTTTTTGATCTTCTGGGTTTTCGAAATTTCTTCGCTTCCGGCACCCCTTGCCCTCCGAAAACTGTTTTTTACCTATTTTCACGCTATTTTACGTACGAAAACGGTTCAAAAACGGTTCAAATTTTTTGGACGAGAGTCAGCCAATTTTTGTTGATATTTCAAGGCTTTCCGGCTTCTGAGCGTTCCCGTCACCGCTCATGAAATTAGCCAGCTTAATGGCGTCATTGGCTTCCTGCTCCTTCGTCAATTTGCTGTAGATTTCCAAAATCATCTGTGCATCGGAATGGCCCATCCAGCTCTGTAAGGTCTTTAGCGGGATATGCGCGTAGTAGCACCGGGTGCAGAAATCTACACGGAAGTCGTGACATCGGATGGTCACATTCTGCCAGGCGGGAAGTTCTTTTCCCGATGCCAGAAGCTCCTTATGCTCCTTCAGCTTGCCGTACCAACGCTTATGACAGCCATTGAGCCTGGTTTCAAGGAAAGTTTTGTAGGAATCGAACTTTCTGTCAAAAGCCGACTGAGACATCAGGGTTCCATTGGCTTTCGCACAGAGCAAACCATGATGACCGCGTAGGGCATTGGCCAGCGGAGGTACCAGCGGAATGGTGCGTAAAGCGGCCTCCGTTTTTCCCTCGGTTTCCTGCGGCTGGTTGCCTTCTGCAAAACTAACGGCCCCGCGGACGGTGATCGTCATTACATCACGATCCACATTGATGTACAGCGCCTCTCCCCGGCGAAGGCCGGCATAGAGCATTGTCATCGCGCAGAGATCGAAATCGTGTTCCGCATAGGTCGAGGACACAAGGTCATGCTTCCACGGCTCTAATGCCCGGTGACCTTCTGTTTTTTTGCATTTGGGGCGCTTGACCAATTCCATCGGATTACGAATCAGCGCGCCTTCTGCCACCGCAGTTTTGAAAATGCCGCGGATCATGGACATGTACTTCGCCACATGGGAAGAAGAATACACGCTTAGACGATTGCACACGCCCTGCATGTCCGTGACCGTGACATTTCTCATTGGCTTGTTTCGCAGTGCGTTCGCAGTGAATTCCACCATTTTGGCATATTGCTTCTGCTGAGAAACACCGCATTCGACGCGATAAACACGCAGCCAGTTTATGCCATAATCAAGGAAGGTCATTTCAGCAAAATCCAGATTCAGGCCGATGTTTTCTGAGGCAATGTATTCGTCACGCTTCTTTATGGCCTCAGCCCTCGTCTTTCCGTAAAACTGCTTAGCACCATAGCTGACCTTGTAACGACCATCCGCTCTTTTGGTTAATTTTTTCTGAGACATTACTACTCCTCCTGCGAAATAGAACGTCCCACATAACGTCAGTCGATTCAGTTATCAAGGTACATAGGCGATTGAAATCGCCTGATACCATGATAGCAGACTTCGTTATGTGGGACAAGTATGTTTAACAAAAATCAATTGTTTTGAGAATCAAGAAAGCTGTTTTTAGACGCGGCTATTTGAGAGCATTAGATCACGCCAACGGAAGAATCCAATGACTGATTTACCTGTACATCCAGCCAGCGTTGCAATGCGGCTCGGTTGATAACCAATCTTTTTCCAAGTCGAAATGCCGGAAAACCAGGCTGCTTCACCAACTCATAGGCATTTGGGCGGGAAATCCGAAGTTCTTCCGCCATTTCTTCTACGGATAGAGCCATAGTGGGAAACTGACGAGAGACAGTAGTACTCTCCGGTTTGGGTGGAAGCTGAGGCTTCACTGCTTTGCGGTACAAAATATTCCTCCTATCATTAGCAGAGTGATACGACAGTCATGCTTGGCATGCTGTCTTCTCTTTTTTGTTCTTTTTACCATGAATCTGTTTTTTCGAGTTTGAACTGTCAAAATCGAAAAAACTCAGGGGTCATAAGAAATTCGGTGAATAGTTCTATAACGTACACAAGGCAGAACCGCTTGCCAGAATGGCCCACGATCGCACAACTGTGTTTGATCAGAATGCCATCATTCAGAATGGCGTCTCAGAGTTTTGATGATTCTTCACTGCTTATCCTTTTTTGTGCTTCCCTCCATGCCTGTAAGTTCGCCGCTCCCTTCATGCGTTGCTTCCGCTCTTCGCTAAACACCTGCGGAGTTCTGAAAGAAAGCGGCTTTTTATCTGCAATTTCATAATATTTCGTACCCCATTTATCTTCTCGCTTTAGCTGATACATTTCTGGACATTTTGCACAGAGTTTATCTATCTTTCGAATCACTACAGGGTCTATCGTGTCAATATAGACGATTTTTTCTGCGGCGTTAAAGTTGATAGTGGTTTCCTATTCGATCTTTGAAATAGAATATCGCATATTTACCTCCAGAATCTTAAAGGGCTTTTTATGAAAAAAGAGAGAAGGATTATCCTTCCTCTTCCTCATGTTTGTGCTTGTCTTTCTTTGGCTTTTAAAGCGCTTCTTATATTTTGGTGCTAGGGGCTATCGTGACAGCCTTCAAACTATTTCCGGCGCGTTGCAACAGACCAGGGATGATCTCGTTCAGCAGGCCCGCTGTACCATCGATAGCACAATGACCAACCGTCTTATCACTACTCTTTACCTCCATAGTCTTAAAGAGCTTCTTATGAAAAAAGAGTGAAGATTTACCCTTCCTCTCCCTCGTGTTTGCGATTGCAGTTTCTCCACCCAATGTAATTACTTTACGTTTTGACCAAAACCAGGCATTCATTGCTGGTACTCCTATCTGCAAACACCATTCATGCTTTTGCCGAGCAGTTTAAAAAGCCGATATGCAAACCTCCATAAACTGCCATAGAATTTAGATAAAAAGCAGCCCTTCACTGCCACCCTTAGACTTATTCGCCTTTCCAGTTTTCGTCCGAAATTGGAAGAGGATAAAGCATACCGTATGCTATCGCAAAGCACGCTGCATCGTTTCCGTGACATCCACCAGCTCATGGATGGTTTCCTGTAGTGATTCAATCAAATCTGCTGCCTCATGCATCAAATCTTCCGTACCTTCGATAGCTCTTCCCAGCGTGCTCCCATCTTCATACCGCTCTGCATACCTGCGCAGTTCATCAACCAACTTTTCTGAACGATAGCTAAATCCCATAATCCCCTCCGTACTCGTTGCAATTACTTTACGTTTTGACAAAAACTGGCCTACTTAGCAGCAGCGACTCCCTTCCGCCTATTTTTGTGTTCCAGCATTTCAATTTCCTGCCACAGCTCGGGGGTGTCTGTTTTGGCGTAATAGGTGGGATGATCCTGCTGGCATTTAACGTAGATAAGTTTCTGGGCTACCAGCGCTTTACGATATTTCAGAAAAGTGGCCTCACATACGCCGCAGATGCTCATCATGTACGTGCTCCATAGCCAGTGGCCAATGCCGTTCTTTAACGTAACCAAATTCCCAAGAATGGCCGTGTACATGTTGATGAGTTCAGGCAGCTTTGTCTTTGAGACTCGGCAGACC
>CAKUCE010000097.1 GCA_934643535.1 uncultured Clostridia bacterium
ATTTCCAATCCTTGGTGCCGTCCACCTTGGCGGCCAGATACAGCTCGTTGGGGATCTGCAGGAAACTCTGGCGCAGCAGGTAAATATAGAATACGCTCACCAGAAACGGCACGATCAGCACCGTGTAGGTGTTCTTCCACCCGAAGGCAGTGACGGTGCCGTAATTGGTGATGGTGAACAGCTCGCCTGGGATCATCATCGTGGCCAGCAGGGCCGCGAACAGCAGCTCCTTGCCCTTGAACTCCAGCCGGGCAAAGGCGAACGCCGTCAGGATGGTGATGAACAGGGACAGAAGCGTGGACACCAGCCCCACGATCATGGTGTTCATGAACAGCCGTCCCAGCTTGGCGGTGGTAAAGGCCGTCAGATAGTTTTCCAGCATCAGCACCCGGGGCCAGAAGGTGGGCACGCTCAAACGGTACTCGTCCAGCGTTTTCACCGAGGAGATCAGCATCCAGTAAAAGGGAAACAGCACCACCAGCGCCATCAGGATCAGGAAAAAGTACACCCCGAACAGGGAAAGAGCTTTTCCCGCCTTCTGACGGAGGAACTGGGCACGGTACTTTCGTGCGCTCATGACAACCTGTTTTTCCATACCCGCACCTCTCAGTAATGGACACGCTTCTTGCTGACCCAGAGGTTGATGAGGGTCACGACAAGAATGATGCCGAAAAGGATCAGCGCCGCGGCGCTGGCGCGCCCCTGGCTGTTGTTGCTCAGCGAGTCGTAAATGAAGCCCACCATGGTGTTCAGCCGTCCGCCGTCGTTGGGCGGGCCCATGGTCTCGCCGAAGATACCCACGATGCTGGTGTATTCCTTGAAACCGCCGATGAAGCCCGTGATCACCACGTAGGCCAGCATGGGCGAGACCAGCGGCACGGTGATGCGGGTAAAAACCCGCCAGCGGGGAGTGCTGTCCACCCGGGCCGCTTCATAATACTGCTTGTTGATGGCCTGCAGGCCGCCCAGCAGGATCAGGATTTTGAAGGGCAGGGCATTCCAGACGATATAGACGATCATCACGACCATGTTGGCCGTATAGGAGGAGCCGTAGTTGATCCAGTTGACCCGGGTTCCGCCGAAGAACTCGATGATGTTGTTGATGATGCCGGCAGTCACCACGATCTCGTTTTCCGTGCCGTAGAAGCTGCCCACGATGTTGAACATGGCGGCGAACACCATGCCGATAGCGATGGAGTTGGTCACATAGGGCAGGAAGAAAACGGTCTGCAGCGCCTTCTGCAGAAACTTGATGGAGTTCAGCGCCACCGCGATCAGCAGGGCCAGAATGGTGGAGATCGGCACCGTCCACAGGCACAAAAGCACCGTGTTCTGCAGACAGGTCAGGAATTTGCGGTACTTGATGACCTTGACGAAGTTGCCCAGCCCAAACTCAAAGCTGGCGCCGCTGACCGCCTTCAGGCCGCTGTACCCTTCCAGCAGGGACATGCGCACCGTATTGACGATGGGCCAGACGGTGAAAATCAGAAGCAGCGCGATGGCCGGGGAAAGGTACAGCCATGCTTTCCATTGATCTTTGCTGTTGACCATATCACTTCACCTCAAACGCAAGCCGCTCTTCCGTCTCCTTGTGGAAGACAAAGAGCTTGTGGGGCTTGACGGAATAGCGGACGGTTTCGCCGTTCAGGCCGCTGCGGTCGTCCGCGTCGATGATGGAGCGCACGGACGGCTTGAGCGACGCGGCATGGGTGGAAACCACGCTCACATCCCGTCCCATGACCTCCACGTTGTTCAGGCGGCAGGTCAGGGGGCCGTTTTCGTCCAGAATAAAGCCTTCGGGGCGGATGCCCACCGTCACTTCCTGATCCTCCAGCCCGCCGACCGTCAGTACGCAGTCGTCGCCGATGAAGAGCCTGCCGCCCTCCACCCGTCCGGAGAACACGTTGATGGGCGGCGTGCCCAGAAAATTGGCGACGAACAGGTTGGCCGGGTCGTCGTACACTTCCTGCGGCCTGCCGATCTGCTGCACCACGCCCAGCTTCATCACCACGATCATGTCGGAAATGGACATGGCTTCCTCCTGATCGTGGGTGACAAACACGGTGGTAATGCCCGTTTCTTTCTGAATACGGCGGATCTCCTCCCGGGTCTGCAGGCGCAGGCGGGCATCCAGATTGGACAGGGGCTCGTCCAGCAGCAGCACCCGGGGCATTTTCACCAGCGCCCGGGCGATGGCCACGCGCTGCTGCTGACCGCCGGAAAGCTCGCTGGGCTTGCGATCCAGCAGTTCCTCGATCTGGACCAGCCGGGCCGCTTCTCTGGCCCGATCCAGCATCTGCTCCTTGGACAGCTTGTCCGCGCCGGTCAGGTTCTGCAGGGGGAACAGAATGTTCTGCAAAACCGTCATGTGGGGATACAGGGCGTAATTCTGGAACACCAGTCCGATACCGCGCTTTTCGGTGGAAAGCTCGGTCACATCGTCCTCACCGAAGAAAATCTTGCCGGAGGTGGGCTTCTGCAGACCGCTGATCATATACAGCGTGGTGCTTTTGCCGCAGCCGGAGGGCCCCAGCAGGCCGATTAGCTTGCCGTCCGGAATTTCAAAATTGAAGTTGTTGACGGCGACTATCTCTACGCCGGATTTTTTGTTGCGGCTGGGAAAGATTTTCGTCAGGTTCTCAAGAACGATTTTCATGGGCGTCCCCTTTCTTTCGCGTGGGTTTGTTTTCCGGTATTTCCAAGTGTCAGAAGGTCTTTTCGGCTGCTTTTTCCGCGGCCAGCTTTTCCTTATAGGCGATCATGTCCTCCCGGGTATTGAAGATCCGCTGGCTGGGCAGATCCACCGTCACCGTGCCTGCCAGCAGGTCGTGAATGGGCGTATGGGCATAGGTGAACAGGAACAGGCAGCCGTTTCCCAGCGCCAGTCCCAGAATCAGCAGCGTTCCCGGCAGGCCCAGGCTGCCGAAATACAGCATCATCATAACCAGCACGGGGATCATGATCTCCACGGTGTACTTGCCCAGAATGGAGCGCACAAACAGCTGCACGCCTCCAAGCCGTACCCCGTCCGACCGCATGACGCCCAGGCTGAAGATTTTCTTCCCCAGCGTCTGCCCGTCCTTCAGAAGCGCCGGGATCAGCACCTCCCAGATCAGGCAGGCCAGCAGAATGCCCAGCGAAACCATCAGAATGGTCAGCCGGATGGTCATCTGATAGGCATAAGCCGCTTCTTCATCCTGCCCCACGGCCCGGTAGGCTTCCTCCAGCTGCTGCCGTTCCTCTTCCGTCATGGCGTCGTACCGGGAAAGGGACGTCTGAAAGTCCACGCCGTACTCCGCGCCATAGGCCTCGTAGCACCGGTTGAGCGTATCCACATACCGGTCGTATCCCAGAACGGAAGAAAGAAGAAACGCAAACAGAACCGCCAGAATGCCTGAAAGGATTGCATCAAAAAGAAAGGCGGAGATCCTTTTCCACATCCCGGCGCGCTGAAGACTGACTGCCATGGTTCGGCTCCTTTCGTCGTTTGCCGTCAACCCTTATTTCTTATTATATAGTTTTTTTGCCAAAAAGCCATACCCAAACGCGCGGGAAAATCGTATGCTGCGCGCTCCATTTTCATTTCAGGCCGCAAAATGCAGCGTATTCATTGACAGCCGTCATTTTTTCGATCCAGGTCGTCCTTTTTCTCTGAAAAACGAGGTTTTTGGAAATCAAAATGCATTTCATCCGGCAAAATCCTTCTGCCGGATGAAAAAAGTTTTCTTCTCGATTTTTTTACCGCAGACGAATCTCTACGGGACGGCGGATCTCCAGCCGGGCCGGTTCCGTCCGGCAGTCCAGCGCCAGCAGATGCACGCCCGCCTGAGCGGCCTGCCGCAGCGCATCCGCAAAAGCCGGATGAGTGCGCCGGTTGGGTTCCATCCGGCAGGCGCCTTCCATCTGGATCACAAACACCGCCCACGCCTCATAGCCCTCCTGAACGCAGCGGGCCAGCCCTTCCAGATGCTTCACGCCCCGCTCCGTGGGCGCGTCCGGGAAGCGCGTCACGCCGCCGTCCTCCAGCGTTACGCCCTTCACCTCGACAAAAAGCCGGCGGCCCGGCGCTTCCAGATAAAAATCGAATCGTGAATCCCCGTGAACCGTCTCCGGACGAATCACCGGCCATTCCCGCAGAAACCGTCCCGCCCGGACAAACTCGCCGAAGACCTGATTGGGCGCGCCGGCGTCCATGTTGATCAGGCGGCCTTCTTTTTCCACGGCGATCAGGTCGTAAGCCGTTTTTCGAGCGGGCGATGGCTGATGCTGCACATAGACCCGGCAGCCCGGAACCAGCAGCTCCCGGCAGCGGCCCGTATTCTTCACATGGCAGACTTCCGTCCGGCCTTTCAGCTCCACGTGGGCAATAAAACGGTTGGGCCGGTTCACGAACACCGCGGGCAGGATATTTTCGTAGATCATGCCTGCGGCCCCTGATGCATGGGCGCGCCGCCCCGGGTCATGGCCTCATGCTCGGCGCTGATCTCCCGGTACAGGCGGCAGGAATCCCACCGGCCATTCGTTTCGGTCAGCATGGCCTTCAGCGGCACCGGCGGGATCTTCATCTGTCGGAACGTCTGCAGCAGCCGGTTCATCAGTACCGGAGAAAAACCGGCCATCACCAGCATTTCGTCGGAAAATCCTTCTTCGCAGGGGACGTTCTCTCCGGCTTCTTCCAGCCCGCACAGGGCGTTCAGCGTCTGGCCGAATTCCTCCGGCCGAACGTCCCGCAGCAGAATTTGCAGCCGCATGGCGGCGAATCGAATTTTCGACGCTTTTTCCCCTGACAGATTATAGCAAAGCAGCATAGGCTTCAACGTTCTTTCCTCCCCGGCTGAAAATGATCTTTCCCTTATGGAATACCCTATCTTAACACGAGTGAAACCGCAAAGCAAAGCCCGGGCGGCCCTCATCCGCCCGGGTATCCCAAAACAGCCCGTTTTTTATTGTTCCCCGTCTCCAAAAAACTTTTCTTCCAGCATGGCGCACAGGGTATGGTAAATGGGCAGGTGATATTCCTGCACGTCGGCGGTCACGCTGCTGGGGGCGATGATCGCACAGTCGCACAGCTCCTTCAGCCGTCCGCCGCTGCCGCCGGTCAGGCCGATGGCGGAAAGCCCCAGCGCCCTGGCCGTGGCAATGGCCAGCGCCACGTTCTTCGCGTTGCCGCTGGTGCTGACGCCCAAAATCACGTCGCCGGGCCTTCCATATCCCGCCACCTGCTGCGCCGCCGTCAAAAGCGGGTCCAGATCGTTCTGTACGGCGGTGGCCAGCGCCCCGTGCTGCGTCAGGTCAATGGCAGGCAGGGCCCGCTGCAGCTTTTCCGCCGCTCCTGGCAGCAGGGCTTCGGTCTGCGCGGCGATCGCGGCACGCTGCTCCGCCGGGAAAGGCCGCTTCAGGTAAAAGCCCTTCATCAGTTCGCCCACCATATGCCCCGCATCGGCGCAGCTGCCGCCGTTGCCCACGATCAGCAGCTTGCCGCCCCGCTCATAGCACCGGCGAAGCAGCAGATAGGCCTCCATCACTGACGCACGCAGGCCCTCCAGTGCCGGATAGCGCCGGAACAGCCGTTCGTAATGTTCCAGCACGCGCGGTTCCCTTTCGCCGCTTTCCTCCATGGGGTCCACGCCGCAGCCGTACAGCGCCGCCATGATGCTGGCCAGATCGCCCAGCGCCTCCCCGGTCTGGGCCGGAACCACCTGCAGTCCCTCCAGCGAGAAGGGGATCGCCTCCCGCTTCAGCTCCGCCTCCATGGCCGGGCGGAGCAGGTCTTCACAGCGCACAAAAATGCTGCCGATAACGATCTTTTCCGGATTGAGCGTATCCGTCAAAAGGGCCAGCCCCTTGCCAAGCATGGTTCCGATGTGGTCGAAGAAGGCTTTCGCGTCCCCGTCTCCGGCCCGGGCGTATTCCGCCAGCAGTTTTGCGTCCGCTTCTTCCGGTCCGTGCCCGTCTCTGACCCATGCGGGCGTTTTGCCCTCCCGCATCATTTTCTCCGTCATAGCACGCGCCTGACGCTGAATGCCGCCGCCGCTGGTGAAGCCCTCAAAGGAGCCCGCCTTGCCGAAGCCCACCGGGCCGTCCTTTTCGAGCCGCAGGTGGCCGATCTCTCCGCCCATGTCCGTGCAGCCCCGCAGGAGCCGCCCCTCGGCGATCACGCCGCCGCCCATGCCGGTGCCCATGGTCAGGAAGATCATATCGCTGCAGCCCCGGCCCGCGCCCAGCTTCCATTCCACCAGCGCGCAGGCGTTGGCGTCGTTTTGCAGATAGACGGGCACGCCGCAGCGTTCTTCCAGCAGGGCCTTCAGCGGGATATTCACCCAGCCGGGCAGATTGGGCGGGCAGAGCACCACGCCACGCCGGGAATCCAGCGGCCCGCCGCAGCTTACGCCTATGGCGTTCACGTCCGCATAGGAAAGGCCGTTCTTCTGAAGGATTTCCTCCATGGCCGCCGTCAGCTGGGCATAAACCGGCTCAAATCCCCGCTCCGAGCAGGTTGCAAAGCGCAGCTTGTCCTTCAGATGAATGCCGCCGTCTACCGTCGCCAACAGCACGGCGCACTTGGTTCCGCCGATGTCCAGCCCCATCCAGTACCGCTTCATTCCGTTTTTCCTCCGAATCCCTCAAATTCGTCCAGTCCCAGCTCCCGCAGGCATTTCAGAACCCACGGATAGTCAAAGGGCGGCTTCCCCTGCAAATAATGATTCAGCCCCTTTTCGCCGCCGGAAGTCTCCCACTCGATCCGATAGAAGTGCTGTCCGCCGTCGTCTCGGAGAGCGCCCAGCGCCGTGGAAGCATCCGCGGCAAAAGGACTTTTTCCGGCCAGCACGGTTTCTCCGCTGTCCTGATCCGTCACGCGATAGCTCAGCTCGCCGCTGTCCATCCGGTCGTTCACCGCGTACAGGGTCAGCGGGCCGTCCTTGTCATCCAGCATCAGGCACAGGGGCTGCTGGCTGCGGCGGATGAAAAAATACGCCAGCTTGCGGCAAAAATAATAGTCCACCACCGCGTCGGAGAACTGGGGCCAGTTGTCCATGATATTCCACCAGATCAGGCCGGTGCGCAGGCCCTTGTGACTGCGGAAGCTTTCCACAAAGTACTTTTTCGCCTCCGCCTGACTGATCTGGCTCATCCGGGCATAATCCTCCAGCGTTTCCGGCTTCTGCCGGAACAGATAGCCGATCTGGCGGGACATCAGCGCAGTGCGGTAGGTATAGGGCGAATGCTCCGTTTCCGGCGAGGCCGCGTGATACAGCCACATGGGATTATTCTCTTCTGGCCACAGAAAATCCTTCGGGATAAACCGGCGGATGGACTCCGGCGAATTACAGCCATGATAGCCCATTTCGCTGGCAAAGGTCGCTTTATGGTCGTGATAAAAATGCCCCTTGTAGTAGTCCCGCGGGCCCCACAAATGCTGCTCCGGCGTTTCCTGAAAGCGGTGCGCCAAAAAGGACTCGTGAGAGATATAGGGCGAGCTGGGCAGCCACGGACGGCTTAAATCCTCCGCCCGAAGCACGCTTGGCAGCACCTCCCGGGTCAGGACGTTGTCCGTGGGATCCAGCTTGCCTTCGGTCTGCCATTCGGAAGCCGCGTCGCACTCGTTGTCCCCTGCCCACAGGCACAGGCTGGCATGGTGGCGCAGGCGGCGCACCACCGCCCGGGCTTCCTCCGCCAGCTGGGTTTTCATGCGCTCGGTTTTGGGATACAGCCCGCAGGCCATCATGAAGTCCTGCCAGAGAAAGATTCCCTTCTCGTCGCACCAGTCATAGAAGCAGTCGTCCTCATACACGCCGCCGCCCCAGACCCGCAGGGCGTTGCAGCCCACGTCCAACACCAGCTCCAGGATCTTCGGGATGCGCTCCCGGTCCCGGGAATGGAACGCGTCGGCGGGCACCCAGTTCGTTCCCTTCAGGTACAGTTGCTTTCCGTTCAGCAGGAAACAGAACTCCGCTTCCTTCTCTCCTTCGATTGCATCGTCCCGCAGCAGCCTTACCGTGCGGAAGCCCTGCCGGAAGGAAAGGGTATCCACCGTTTCGCCGTGCCGACGCAGGGTAACGGTCACGTCGTACAGCGCCGGTTCGCCGTAGCCCCGCACCCACCAGAGTTTCAGACCGTCCACCGGGAAATGCAGTTCACCGTGGACATACCACAATTTTTCCGTGCAGGAAAACTGGCTGTCTCCGCACACGCCTTCCACCGTCAGCTCATAGGGGTGAATGGCTTCGCGTCCCACGTCCACGTCAAAGGTTCCGCGGATCCAGCGGCGGCCTTCCTCCTGCCGGTCTTCCAGCCACAGAAACACGTTCTCGATCCGGGCCGGTTTCTTGCGAACCGCATACACCGGCCTCCAAAGCCCGGCGCTGACGATGCGCGGGCAGATGTCCCAGCCGAAGCAGTGCGCCGCCTTGCGGATGACCAGCGCCTCGTAGTTGTATTTCAGCATGGTCTCATGGGCGGCAATGGGGTACTTCCGCGCTTCCAGCGCCACGGGGCTCAGATGCACCAGCAGCTCGTTTTCCCCCTTGCGAAGGCCCGCCGCCGGAAATTCATGCTCGATGAACATATTTTCACCGTGCCCGATCTTCGTTCCGTTCAGGTATACGTCCGCTACGGTGTCAATCCCTTCAAAGCGAAGGAACTCTCGCCCATCCGGCTCCTCCGCCCAATCGAAGCGGACGGTATAGAACACATGGCACGTTTCGTATTCAAACAGCTTCCGATAATTGTCCCCGAAGAAAGGGTCGTCCATCAGGCCGTGGCGCACATAGTCCAGCGGCCAGTCCCCGGGCACCTGCGCGTCCAGCTCCCGGCCGCCCAGCGCAGCCAGCTCCGCCGCCGTGCGGATCTCCCCGTCCATTTTTTCATCCTGCACCACCGTCAATTTCCAACCCTGCTTCAATTCCAGCTTTTCCGCCAGACTCATCTGTTTCCTTCCTTTCTATTTTTCCTTCCGTTCTGTTTTCTTTTGAAACCGGCTTTTCCATCATGCCTGTACAGCGTACCGCCAAATTTCTTTTTTGTCGTATCGGATTTTCCGAAAAACATTGCATTTCTTTCGATTTATTCTATAATCATTCTGACGCAACGTCCAAGGAGAGGAAGAAAGATGTCGTTTCCCATTATCCCCTATCTTTTGGAATCCAGCGCCGCCCAGCCGGTTTCCCTGCTGAGAAGGCGCCTGACCGAGCCGTTTCCCGTCCACGGGCACGACTATTTCGAGCTGGAGCTGGTGGTTTCCGGCCAGGGACGGCAATGGCTCAACGGTGAGGCGCTTCCCATGGAGCAGGGCAGTCTGTATCTCCTTTCCCCTGCGGATTACCATCGGGTGGAACCGGAGGATTTTCTGGAATTGTACAGCTTCCACCTTACGCCCGAATACGCCGGCCGGCTTGGCTTTTCGCTGGCGCCGGAAGCCAGGGATACCCGCATCTCTTCGGAAGAAGCCTCCGCTTTCGCGGGCAGGCTCTTTCCGCTGGCGGACCCTTCCGCCGCCGGGCAGGTCTTTCATGTGCAGGAGCTGCTGATCCTGCTGCTGCCGCTGCTGCTCAGGCTGCTTCGGGAGGGCCGTTCCCGGCGGCTGAGCAAGCCGGAGCAGCGTTTTCAGGCGGGGCTGAAATATGTGCAGGCCCACCATGCCGAACCGGGCCTTCGTCTGGAAGAGGCGGCCCGGGCCTGCGGACTGTCTGCCTGCTATTTCAGCTCCCTGTTTTCGCAGGCGGTCGGTTACCGCTTTACCGATTATGTGACCGAATGCCGCCTTCGCCATGCCTGCGCGCTGCTGTCCTCCCCCTCCGTTCCCGTGACCGAGGCGGCCTATGAAGCCGGTTTTTCCTCCCTGTCTCATTTTTTCCGCTGCTTCAAAAGCCGTTTTGGCTGCTCGCCGGGCTTCTATCGGAAACAGGCGGCAGAGGCGCTGGCCAGCGGCAGTGCGGATTTTTCGGTTTTTCCTTTTCCTCAGCAAAAAACACCGTCAAGCCCAAAGGAGTGCGAGCCATGATCCGTGAAATCGTCAAGGACCCCATTTTTCTCCAGCAGAGATCCCTTCCTGCCTCAGAAACCGACCTGCCGACGGGACTCGACCTGCTGGATACCCTGAACGCTCACCGGGAGACCTGCGTGGGACTGGCCGCCAACATGATCGGCGTCAGCCGCCGGATCATCGTTTTTGACGACGGCGGCAAGCCCTGCCTGATGTTCAACCCGGAGATCGTCCAGTCCTCCGGCCCTTACGAAGCTGAGGAAGGCTGCCTTTCCCTGACGGGAACGCGAAAGGCCCGGCGCTTCCGCAAAATCAGGGTGCGCTATCAGGACGAGCGTTTCCGCGTCCGTTTCCGGACGCTGGAAGGCTGGACGGCTCAGATCGTCCAGCACGAGCTCGACCATTGCGACGGCATTTTGATCTGAACGTTCTTTGGCCGGATCCGCCATTTCCGTCCGTTTTGCCGCAGGGCTTTGTACTAACTGTGTTCTGGCTTCTGC
>CAKUCE010000098.1 GCA_934643535.1 uncultured Clostridia bacterium
AAAAGGAGTTCCTTTATGCATCATAAAGCCCATATCAAGCAGGAAGAAAAGCTGGCCCGAATGACGGAAAGCCCCCTGCCCGGGTTGATTTTTTCGCTGGCCGTGCCTACCATCATCAGTATGTTGATCACCGCCCTGTATAATATGGCGGATACCTATTTTGTGGGACTGATCGGCAATGCCAGCGCCACGGGGGCAATCGGCGTGGTATTTCCCATGATGAGCCTGATGCAGGCCATCGCCTTCATGTTCGGCCATGGCTCCGGCAATCATATGTCCCGTTCGCTGGGCGCGGGCGATGTGGACGACGCGGAAAAATATGCCGCTACCGGTTTTCTCACTGCGTCGGGGGCGGGCGTGCTGCTGATGGGGATCGGCCTGATATGGACGGAACCCATCGTGCGGCTGCTGGGCGCAACGGAGACCATTGCCCCCTATGCCAGGGATTATGTACGCTACCTGATGCCCGGCACGCCGTTTATGATCGGCGGTTTTGTGCTGAATAACCAGCTCCGTTTTCAGGGAAGCGCCTTTTACGGCATGATCGGCATTACTGCGGGCACCATCCTCAATATCATTCTGGATCCCCTCTTTATTTTCGGACTGGATATGCAGGTGGCAGGCGCGGCCATTGCTACAACGATTGGACAGGCCGTCAGCTTTGTGGTGCTTCTGTTTATGACCAGCCGTGCGGGCAATATTCCCATCAAGCCCCGCCGTTTCTGTCTGAACGCGGAAACTGCCAGAGAAATTTTCCGGGGCGGCGTTCCCTCGCTGGCCCGGCAGGGCTTGGCCAGTCTGGCTACCATCTGTCTGAACGTGGCGGCGGGCGGCTTCGGCGATGCGGCAGTTGCGGCCATGAGCATTGTCAGCCGGATCATGCAGATCTGTAACTCAGCCATCATCGGCTTCGGACAGGGATTCCAGCCTGTGTGCGGCTTCAATTTCGGCGCGGGGCTTTACCGCCGGGTCCGGGACGCATTCTGGTTCTGTGTGCGGCTGTCGGCCATCGTGCTGTGCGTCATCGCGGTGATCGCCATGATCTTTGCGCCCCAGATCGTGGCCCTGTTCATCAAAGATAATCCGGATGTGCGGGAGATCGGCGCTGTCGCCCTGCGGATGCAGTGCGTCACCATGCCCCTGTTTTCCTTCGTCATCATGGCCAATATGATGCTGCAGACCATCGGATATGCAGGCCGGGCCACGCTGGTGGCGGGCGCGCGTCAGGGCTTGTTCCTGATCCCGTCGGTTTTTCTGCTGTCCCACTTCTTCGGGCTGACGGGCCTTGAACTCAGTCAGGCCGTCAGCGACCTGCTTTCCTTCCTTCTTTCCCTGCCGATCACACTGGTGGTACTGCGGCAATTTCGGCAGAGCAGGTAGCACATTTTTCCCACGCTCGTCATAAGCTGAAACGAGCGAGGTGAACTGCCATGGCGAAACCCTATGAACGCTGCTACCCCGGCGGAGAAAACAAAGGGGCGATGATTCTCGGCTATGCGCTCGTGTTGGCGGGCGTGATTCTTCTGTTCTGCTGTATTCCCTGCTGGGCATGGCTGGCGCTTTTGGGCGTTGGACTGATGGCGCTGGGCATTCTCCTGCTCAAAATCAGCCGGGCATGGAGGTGAAAGCATGGCTGTGAAGATGATCTGCGTCCGCGCGCCCCGTTTTCTGAGCGGATTTCTCCGTCTGTTTACCCGCAGGCAGAAGAACTGATCACTTGGAGCGGGGCTTGAAGCAGAGGGCTACCAACGCTCCAAAGAACACCGCCGCGCTGATGCCGCCCGCCGTGGCGGCCAGCCCGCCGGTGAACGCGCCGATCAGCCCGCTTTCCTGCACACTGAACAGAACGCCCTGACACAGAGCGTGACCGAAGCCGGTCAGCGGCACCGTCGCTCCGGCCCCGGCGAATTTCACCAGCGGTCCATACCAGCCCACAGCGCTGAGCAGCACCCCGGTCAGAATGTAGCAAACCAGAATTCTGGCCGGGGTCAACTTTGTCAGAAGGGTCAGAAGCTCGCCGACGGCGCACAGCGCGCCGCCTACCAGAAACACTTTCAGGTACATCCAGACAATATTCATTCCGATTTTCCCCCTTGCGGGCTTTCCAGCACCACGGCGTGAGCCACGCCGGGAATGGTCTCTCCCTGCTGGCTGGAGGTGGTGCTCATCAGTGCGCCCGTCGCCATAAAGATGATCCGGCCCAGCTCGCCGTGCTGCAGCTTTGGAAGAAAGTATCCGTTCAGCACGGTGGCGCTGCAGCCGCAGCCGCTCCCGCCTGCGTGGACGTCCTGCTTTTTCCGGTCGAAGATCATCAGCCCGCAGTCGTGATACCGTTCGTCGATCAGTGGCAGGCGCTGCTCCCGCATCAGCTGCATCAGCAGGTCATGCCCCACCTGCCCCAGATCGCCGGTCACGATCGCGTCGTAGTCCTCCGGCCCGGTTTGCGTATCCCGAAAAAGAGCCAGCAGGGTGTCGGCTGCGGCGGGCGCCATGGCAGCCCCCATATTGTTGGCGTCCGCGATGCCCAGATCCACCACGCGGCCCATGCAGACACGCCGTATGCGGGCCAGCGGCGGCACTTGTGGCTCGGCGCAGAGCAGCGTGGCCCCTGCGCCGGTCACGGTCCATTGGGCCGTGGGCGGACGCTGGGAGCCGAACTCCAGCGGATAGCGATACTGGCGCTCGGCTGTACAGAAATGGCTGCTGGCCGCGCAGATCACCTGACGGGCGTGACCGCCGTCCAGCAGCATGCCCGCCAGACAGAGACTCTCGCTCATGGTGGAACAGGCCCCGTACAGGCCGATGAAGGGTACCCCCAGATCCCGGGCTGAAAAGGAGGCGGTGATGATCTGATTCAACAGGTCTCCGCCCAGCAAAAACTGCACGTCTTCCATTCGCTCCCGGCCCTTCTGGGCCGCCATGGCGATAGCGTCCAGATACAGCCGCCGTTCCGCCAGCTCAAAGCTCTCCTGCCCGTACATCTCGTCCTTGGCCACATGGTCGAAGCAGTGGCCCAGCGGCCCCTCGCCTTCCTTGCGGCCCACAAAGGCGGCATTGCCGCAGAGAGCCGGGCAGGAAGGCAGTTCAATGGTCTGTTGACCGATCCGTTTGCCGTTCATTTTGCCCCTCCGTTTCGAATGCAGAGTGATTGCATTCCTTCCTGCGTTTCAGTATGAAGCGGGAAAAGAATTGCTATGCATGGCGCCGGCCGCGGGGGAGCAGAACCTTTGAGGCTGAAAGGCAGCTGGAGAGAGACGGCGTTTGAGGGCAATGCCGCACCTGCTCATTTGCGCGGTATTGTCTTGGGGCGCCAAACGTTTCCTGATCTTTTTTCAAAATTCCCTTGACAGGACTGGCCGACTCTGCTACAATTTCAGCGTAAGGCAATCGGTTGCGTAAACGACTTTCACAGATTCTTCCGTTCGGAGGCGCTTTCATGGCAGCGACCATTCACGATGTAGCCCGACTGGCAGGGGTCAATTCTTCTACGGTTTCCCGGGTCCTGAACGGCAAAGTGACCGTTCTGGACGAGACCCGGCAGAAGATCTATGCCGCCATGCAGGAGCTGGACTATCATCCCAACAGCCTGGCGCGCAGTCTGGCGAACGGCCAGAGCGGCGCGATCGGCGTGGTGGTGGACGCGAAGGACGCGGAAGCCTTCAGCAACGTATTTTTTAATCGAAGCCTTTTCGCCATTGAGCAGGTGGCGCAGGAACGGGGCTATCACGTCATTCTGGCCAACGGGGCCAAACGGGCCGGCGGCGCTGCCAGCATTGAGAAGCTGATCCTGGAGCACAAGGTGGACGGTCTGATTTTGCCGCCCTCCACCATTCAGGCGTCGCTGATGAAAAGCATTCATTCCTTTCCCTGCGTTGTGCTGGGCCAGCCGGAAACCGCCGCTCAGGAATTGAGCTGGGTGGACCTGAACAATGCGCAGGGCGCGGAGCTGGCGGTGAAGCATCTGCTGAAAAAGGGATATCGACGCATCGGTTATCTGGGCAGCAATGCCCGCAACGGCTTCAGCAAACGACGCATCAGGGGCTATGAGCAGGCCCTTTCGCAGCAGGAGCCCTGTATCTATCCCACCGACGGTACGGTAGAGCAGGCCCTGCAGCAGGCAATGGAAGCGCTGCAGAGCGCGGAGCATCCCGATGCCTTTGTCTGCAATGATAACCTGACCGCCTTTGGTCTGCTAAAGGCGGTTCGTGCCTGCAGCCTGCGCTGCCCTCAGGATGTGGGCATCGTTACTTTTGATAATTATCCGCTGGCCGAGTTTACGGACCCGGCCCTGACCTCCGTCGATGTGGACACCGCCCTTTTGGGCGAACAGGCCGCGCGCCTGTTGTTCCAGCAGATAGACCATCATACGCCGAACCAGCAGATCGTTCTGGGAACGACGCTGGTGGAGCGCATTTCAAGCGATAGGATGGAATAAGCATGAATTTTGCTGCGATCAAACACGAATCTGTTTTGCTGTTCAGGCAACCGGTTGCGCGAAATAAAGTATGTTTCCGGCTTTTGACCGCCCGGGAGGATCTTTCCGAATGCCGGATCGTTTACTGGAAGCGTTCCGAGCCGGAAACGCGCTGGACGCAGCCGCTTCGGCTCAGGGCCCAGGATCAGACCTCCGCCGAATGGATGGCGGAAGTGACCAGGCCGGAAGAGATCCATTATCTGAAATATTTCTTCCATTTGAAGGACCGGCAGGGCGGCGAGGCGTTCTACTGCGAGCATGGCATTTCCGATCGGGAACCTCAGGCGGGCTTTTTCGAACTGCTGCAGGTAAACCCCGGCGACGTGCTTCAACCGCCGGAATGGGCCTGCGGCATGGTCTATTATCAGATCTTTCCGGAACGTTTCTGCCGGAGCGGCGTTCATCCCAACGCTCATCCTCTGGATAACTGGAATGCCCCGCCTACCCGGGAGAATTATCTGGGCGGCGATCTGGAGGGCATCCGGCAGAAGCTCCCTTATTTGCAGGAGCTTGGCGTGGAGTGCCTGTACCTGACCCCGATCTTTGCCGCCGACTTCAACCACAAGTACGCCGCTGCGGACTATTTCGCCATCGACCCGGATTTCGGAACGGAGGACGAACTGACGGCGCTTGTGCGGGAGGCCCACAGCCGGGGAATCCGAATCCTGCTGGACGGCGTGTTCAATCATGCGGGCGTGCATTTCGCGCCGTTTCAGGATCTGCTGGCCCGGGGGGAAGCCTCCCGCTACCGGGATTGGTTCTTCCCCAAACGGTTTCCCATCGCCATGGACGCGGCCTTTTACGAGTGCGTCGGCGATTATCCCTATATGCCCCGCCTGAATACGGGCAATCAGGAAGTGCAGGATTTCATTCTTTCCGTGATGCGGTACTGGATTCAGCGCTGCGGCGTGGACGGCTGGCGGCTGGACGTGGCCGACGAGCTGGATACCTCCTGTGTGCAGTTCCTGCGCCGCCGTCTGAAGGCGGAATTCCCGCAGGCGCTGCTGCTGGGCGAAACATGGGGCGACGCGTCGCGGATGCTCTGCGGGGGCGACCAGTTCGACAGCGTGATGAACTATCTGTTCCGGGACTGCATGGTGGATTACTTCGCCCATGGCTCCATCGACGAAAAACAACTGGACGAGCGCCTGCAGCATATGCGGATGAAGTACCCGGAGGAAACCTGCCAGTGTCTGTACAACTGTCTTTCCAGCCACGATACCGCCCGTTTTCTGACGGAGGCCCGAGGCGAAAAGTGGCGGCTGAAGCTGGCGCTGGCGTTTCAAATGCTTTATCCCGGCTGCCCGGCCATTTATTACGGCGAAGAGATCGGCATGGAGGGCGGGAACGACCCGGGCTGCCGGGGCGGCATGGCCTGGGAGCGGCAGGATGAAGAGCTGCTGCGCTGGGTGAAAGAACTGATCCGGTTCCGCCGCCGGCACGAGGCCGTCCGCAGGGGAACGTATCGTACCCTTTTGTGCGACCCGGCCCAAAAGCTCTTCGCCTTTGAACGCCGGACGGACGGCGAAACGATCACCGTTGTTTTCAACAGCGGCGATCGACCTCAGGACTTCGCGGCGGAGGCCGGGGCGATCCCGGCTCATGCCGTCAAGATCATCCCATCATAAAAAGGAGGAAAAACCATGTCTACCACCAAAAAAATTCTGGCGATCCTGCTCAGTGCCGTGCTTAGCTTGGCGGCCTTCACTGCCCTGGCGGAATCGTCAGAAACCCCTGTAACCATCAATTTCTGGCACCATTACAGCGCTCAGTCGGCGGAAAACGAGACCCTGATGAACGATCTCATTCCCAAGTTTGAAAGCGAAAACCCCGGGATCAAGGTCAACGCCGTGTCTCACGAATGGGCGGAGCTGCACGACAAGATTCTGGTCAGCGCCAGCTCCCAGAGCCTGCCGGACGTGGCCCGCTGCGACATCGCCTGGCTGCCCGAATTCCAGAAAATGGGCGTGCTGGTAGCGCTGGATGAGACCATGCCCGACTTTACGGACGTAAGCGCCGCCCTGCTGGACAGCGCCATGTCCACCGCTAAGATCGGCGGCCATTACTATGCGCTGGCCCTGAACACCAACAGCAAGATTCTGTTCTACAACACCGCCATGCTGGAGGCGGCCAACGTGGCCGTTCCCACCACCATGGACGAGTGGGTAGCCGCCGTGCGCGCCCTGTCCGGCGCCAACGCCAACGGTCAGCAGGTCTGGGGCTGGAACGAGCCTGCGCTCAGCGGCTGGAACATCTGCCCCTTCATCTGGAGCTTCGGCGGCAGCCTGACCAATGAAGACCAGACCGCGGCTACCGGCTACATCAATTCCGAAGCTACCGTCAAGGCGGTGGACACCTTCGCCACGCTGGTGAAGGAAGGCGCGCTGACCGGCTTCAACAGCGGCGACATTCCCATGACCGACGGTTTCGGCACCGGCCGCTACGCCATGATGCTGGAAGGCCCTTGGAAGACCGCCGAGCTTTCCGGCGCGTATCCGGACGTGGCCTATGGCACCGCGCCCATTCCCGCGGGCGAGGGCGGCAGCGTTTCCGTGCTGGGCGGCGAGGATATCGCCATGTTCAACACCGCTAATCAGGAAGCGGCATGGAAATTCATGCAGTTCATGACCAGCGAATATGCCGAGACGGCCATGGCTCAGTGCGGGCAGATTCCCGTCAACAAGGCGGCGCTGGAAAGCGATACCGTCAAGAATGCTTCCTATGCGCCCTTCATTGAGGCCATTCAGACGGCCAAGGCCCGGCCTACGGTGGCTGCCTGGAGCGAAATGGACAACGAGCTGACCAACGCCATGACCGCCGTTGTCAGCGGCAAAAAGACCGCGCAGGAAGCCATGGACGAACTGGCCGTTGTCTTTGATCAGCTGCTGGCCCAGTAACTCATCATATCGTTTTCCCCTGTGAAAGTCAATCCGGAAAAATGCAGGGCGCTGCTTCGTGGTCCCGTCCACGGGCAGCGCCCGAAGCTCCCAAGGAGGCGATCCCTTTGGTTCTGAAGTCCCGTCTCAACCGTGTTCAGCTTGCCGTACTGCTCCTGCCCGGTCTGTTCATTTTTGGGATGTTTACCGTGTATCCCATCTTCCGGCTGCTGTGGATGAGCTTCTGCGACTGGAGCTTTGCCTCCATGCTGACCCAGCCTTTCATTGGGCTGCAAAACTATCGGGACGTATGGAGCGACGGCACCTTCTGGACGGTATTTGTCAACAGTGTCGTCTACACGCTGGTCACGGTGCCCGGGCAGATGATCCTGGGGCTGTTTACCGCCGTGCTGATCAACGGCATTCGGAAAGGAAGCGTGACGTTCCGCGTCATCAACTATCTGCCCGTGATTACGTCATGGGTGATCGCGTCGCTGGTATTCCGGTATATTTTCAATACGGAAGGTCTTCTGAACTATCTGCTGACCAATGTGCTACACGTGACGGCTTCCAACACCCGCTGGCTGGACAGCCGCTGGGGCGGTATGACCGTGGCCATGATCCTGGGCGTCTGGAAGGGCGCCGGCTGGAACATGGTGGTGTTTCTGGCGGCCTTGCAGCAGGTGCCCATGGATCTGTACGAGGCGGCGGAGATGGACGGCTGCGGCGCGTGGAAAAAATTCTGCAACGTCACCCTGCCCTGTATCCGCGGCACGATCCTGTTTGCGCTGATCATGCTGACCATCGGCGGTTTCAATGTGTTTACCTCCATTAAAATGATCACCGGCGGCAAACCGGCCCATCAGACCGATACGCTGCTTACGTGGATGTATTACAAGGCGTTCAGCACCGGCAAATTCGGCTACGCCGCCGCGCTCAGCTTTATTATGGCTTTCTGTCTGGGCCTTCTGGCGATCCTCCAGTTTAAGGCCATGAAAAACAAGGACGCCTAGGAGGCAGACCATGAAAAAGAATACTCTTCGGAAACTCCGCGCGAATCTCCTTCGCTATCTGCTTCTGGCGGCCGGCACGGTCGTCTGCACGCTGCCGATGATCTACATGATCTCCACTTCCCTCCGGCCAAACGGCGCGCTGTATGAATATCCGCCCCGCTTTTTTCCCAAATGGGAGGCGCTGACCCTTGAAAATTATCAGTACATTCTGTCTCAGAGCAAATTTTATCTGAATTTTCTCAATTCCGTTTTCGTGTCCCTGACCTCCGTGGCGCTGGCGGCGCTGGTTTCCTCGGCCATGGCGTTCGTGATGGGCAAATTTCACTTCCGAGGCAAGAAGCTGCTGTTTGGCTTCATTATTCTGACCATGATCATTCCCGGCACCACCATGATCGTGCCGCAGTTCGAACTGGCTACCCGGCTGGGACTGGTAAACAGGCTGGCCGGACTGATCCCCTTTTACGTGGCGTGGGTCATTCCGTTTTCCACCTTCATGATCAAGGGGTTTATGGAGAGCATCCCCGACGAGATCACCGAGGCTACCTACATCGACGGAGCCAGCGTCATGACGGTCTATCGAAAGATCGCTCTCCCGCTGGCGGCTCCGGCCATCGCCTCCGTCAGCATTTTCAATTTTCTCACCGCGTGGGAGGAGTATCCATGGGCCAACACGGTCATCAACGACACGAACCTGCGCACGCTGCCCATTGCCATCGCCGGTTTCTTCGGGCAGCATCAGTTCACCCAATGGGGCTACGTCTTCGCAATGTCCGTCCTGACGCTGATCCCCGTTGTGATCGTATTCGTCACCTGCCAGCGCTTTTTTGTGCAGGGCCTGACGGCCGGAAGCGTGAAGGGCTGACGGCAAAGAGAATTCCCCCGGCGGTGTGAGCGAAGTCATGCCGCCGGGGGTTTTGGCGTTATCGGGCTATGGACGTTTGGAAGAAACGCCGCGGCGGACAGAGGAACATTCGATCTGCAAGGAGCTTTGCCGCCGAAACTGAAAATCGGAGCCGCCCTCCGCAAGGCGACTCCGATATTAGGGAAGGAAAGGTCGGAGTCCGCACTCCGACGTTTGCTGAAAGCAAAAATACTATAACGGACAGATGGGACAAAGCAGTGTAAAAAGTAAGAAAAAAATATTGCGAAAAAAATCTTTTTTGTCATGTTCATCATTTTTGTGTCAAAACGGATGCCAAAGGACTCTGTTTCCCGAAAAAAAGGCTTTTGCCAGAAAAAATCTGAAATCATAGTTGACAGCATCCGCCAAATATGATAAAATTCTATCTCGTCAGCGGATAAACCTGTAAGGGCTTGTTTCCTGGGTCGCACGGTTTGCGCCTGTAGCTCAGCTGGATAGAGCAACGGCCTTCTAAGCCGTGGGTCAGGGGTTCGAATCCCTTCAGGCGCGCCAGACATGGTGGGTGTAGTTCAGTGGTAGAGCGCCAGATTGTGGCTCTGGATGTCATGGGTTCGAACCCCATCACTCACCCCATTTTTTTATATCCTTTTTTGGGGTATCGCCAAGCGGTAAGGCACGGGACTTTGACTCCCGCATTCGTAGGTTCAAATCCTGCTACCCCAGCCAAACCGCCGCAAGGCGATATAGGATAGAAAAGCGCATCCCGGTTCGGGAGGGCGCTTTTCTTGTTTTCAACCCTTTTTTTCCCGTCCGGCAGAACTGGGGCCTTGGGCTGGCGCTGTGCCGGAATAGCGTAACGCTCCATAAAGGGCGCATCCGGATGGACGAGCAGACCATCGACGGTTATGGGACGACTTCGTTTCATATTCCGCTGTCTCTGGCGCGATAAACAAAAGACCGCCCGTCGGGTTTCAGTCCCCGACGGGCGGCTTTCCTATGAGAAGTTTCAGGCTGCAGTGCCTTGCAGCGCGTTCACGGTGATGGTGTATTCGCTTTCGCCGGCGGAAAGCACATTGCCGTTGACGTCCAGGATGGTGACGGCGCGGCCCTCCGCATCCACGATGGAGCCGGAGCAGCTCAGCGTGGTCACTACGCTGTCGCCGGTCACGATCCAGCGGGAGCTTTCGTCGATGGTCAGGGTGCATCCGCCGTCGCCGCCGCTGCCCGCGCAGCTTTCGTCATCCAGTACCGCGC
>CAKUCE010000099.1 GCA_934643535.1 uncultured Clostridia bacterium
GCATCCGTTCCATGGTCGTCTCTCCTTTTGAAGCTCTTGAATCTCTGGGTCGTTTTTTCAGCGCCTTACACGCGCTCAAATTCGAAGTTCATCATCATGGCCAGATCCTGCAGCTCGGCTTGCACGTTGCCGTCCACTACGGCGATCTGTAGGATTTGCCGGAGGCGTTCTCCCGGTTGAATGGCGTATTCCGGCGGCAGTGGCGGGCCGACCGATGCGGAGCCGATACCGCTCATCCGGGCATCCACATGCAGGTACAGACTATTGCCGGGAAGCAGCTTCTCCGGATGGGCCGCCGCCGTCATCTGCCAGGGCGTCCAGGGCTGCACGTTGAAGAAGAAGGGTTCCGGGGAAGAGAAGCACAGGCCCCGGCCCTGATCGTCCGTCAGAGTGACAAAGCGCGCATCGGATACTCCGCCGCTTTCCTGAGGCTTCAGGTACGGTGCGCGCCGGGTCAACGCATCGAAAAAGTACAGGCCCGGATGAACGGAAAGCTGCTTATCCTCATAGCTTTCGCCGGGACCCAGGCCGTAGTAGGTCACATGCCGCAGTTCAGCGGGCAGTTCCCACATCAATCCGCATCGGGGCAGCCATACAGGCAGATCGTCTCGGATCCGGTACTCCGCTTCCAGCGTCAGAACCGAACCGGGCTTCCAATGCAGACTTCCCTCCACGGCAGGGCGATAGCTGATACCTCCCAGAGCGAAATCCGTACGCCAACCGTTTTCGGCTGCCGCCGCTCGACGGACGGTGCATTCAGCCGCCTGCAGGTTTTCACCCACGTTGCTCTCCCATTGCAGGCGAATATAGCGGTCATTATCCAACGGAGCCCTCCACAAGCAGGCTTCCACCCTGCGGAACATTTCGCGGCCCAAGGCGGCGCCCTTTTCGGGAAAGCCATTGCAGAAGGAAACGCTGAGACGGGCTTCGGAGCTCTGGGGCGGAGTGAAGGTGCCGGACAGTTTCCGGTGCCAATGGCAAACCTCGTGACCTGCCGTAAGGCAGCCGCAGGCTTCTCGCAGCACGGTGCGGATCATCAGCACTGTTTCGCCCGTTTTTGGCAGCGAAGGCAACCTCAAAGAAAGCGATCCCATGCTGCCCGGCTCTACCGTCGGACAGGTTTTCGTGCTGCTCCAGAAAATTTTTCCGTCGCACTGCAACGAGAGCTTCAGCTCCAGCGTTTCCAGATTTCGGAAGGCATAGCGATTCTCAAGGTATAACCGGTTCCCCTCCAGAGTGAAATGAACGGGCGCGTATGCTTCCTTCAGTTCCCAGAGGGCGCTGTGAGGCGTTCGGTCCGGGCCCACCAGGCCATCGGCGCAGAGATTTCCGTTGTGCTTTGCCTCACCGAAATCGCCGCCGTACAAAAAGCCGCCGGATGACCCTCGCAGGGCGTGATCCGCCCATTCCCAAATGCAGCCGCCGATCATCCGTTCTTCGGCAAAAAAGCGCTCCGTATATCGGCTGAGGCCGCCAAGACTGTTCCCCATGGCGTGACAGTATTCTACCAGCAGAAGCGGTCGGGTTTCGTCCGGCAGGGCCAGATATTCGTCGATCCGCTCATTGTCCGGATACATGGCGCCCAGCAAATCAATTTTGTCCGGTCCCACTTCCGCGGCGCATCGGGCCAGCGGAAGCTTCCGCTGCTGGTTGAAAGCGCTTTCCATGTTCACGGGCCGGGATGGATCCCGGCGATGAATCCAATCCGCTCCCTTGCTTAGTGCCTTTCCCCAACCGGACTCGTTGCCCATGGACCAGAAAATGACGCAAGCAAAATTTTTGTCTCGTTCCACCAGGCGTTTTTCCCGGTCCAGAACTGCGCTTTCATACCGTGGGTCGTTCATCAGAAAATCAATATCGCCTACGTACTGGCAACCGTGGGTTTCCATGTCCGCCTCGTCGATCACGTAAAAACCCATCTCGTCGCACAGCTCATAGAATCGGGGATCGTCTGGATAATGAGCCGTGCGAATGCAGTTGATGTTGCATTCCTTCATCAGCCGCAAGTCCTGACGCATCCGGGATACGGACAGCGTATAGCCCGCATCTGGGTCCATTTCGTGGCGGTTGACGCCCAGCAGTTTTACCGGGCGTCCATTCACCAACAGCCGCCCGCCGATGATTTTTACGGTACGCAGGCCGAAGCGCCGCTCCACATATTCCCCCGGCAGCGTAATCCTCAGAGTGTACAGTTCAGGAGTTTCCGCGCTCCAGAGCTGCGACTCCGGCAGATGAAAATCCTCGATCATTTCGGTCTGAGTCGGTCGCCGGATTCGATGGCTCTCCCGGCCCCGGGGATCCAGCACCTGAATTTCCACATCGCCCTCCGGCCGTTCCACCGAAAGCCGCAGTTGAAAACCGTCCTGACGAGGCAGCAGAAACCAGTCCCGCAGACGGCATTCCGGTCGGGCGGTAATGTAAACGCTTCGGAACAGACCGGATAGACGGATTTTATCCTGATCGTTAAGATAGCTGCCGGAGCAGACCTTGAAGACTGCCGCCTTCAACAGGTTTTCGCCTTCCTGCAGGGCGGATGTTGCATCGAAAACAGCGGTGTTGTGCGGTCCCTCGGCGTAACCCAGAAACTGGCCGTTCAGCCAGCAGAACACGCAGCTGTCTGCTCCCTCGAAGGTCAGAAAAAAACGCTTGGTTCCCTCCGGTCGGCGATAGCAAAAGGCCCGGGCATACAGCCCCACTGGGTTTTCCCGGGGCACATAGGGCGGGTCAAACAAAAAGGGATAGGGAGATGTAATATATTGCGCCCGGTCAAAGCCATGAAGCTGCCAGTTGGAGGGCACAGGAATCCGATCCCAGCCGGAAAAATCCTGGGTGGCCAGCATTTCGTTCAGAGTCTGCTCGTCTCCTGCCGGGCAGTAGCGAAAGGCCCATGAACCGTCCAGAGAGAACAGCCGCGGCGAACGTTCCCGTTCCTCTCCTGCGGAAAGATTGGGCACGAAATAGGCCGTCGGTTCCTCCGCCCTCACATGATGAATCAGTGGGTCGATCAAGTAGTCGGTAAGCATGCGTTTTCTCCTCTTCTCAGCCCTTTACCGAGCCGGCCATGCCGTTGATGAAGCTCTTCTGCTGGGAGAAGAACACAATCAGCGTAGGAAGGGTTGTAATCGCTACCGCCAGCATAATCGCACCATAGTCCGGCGTATAACCGCTGTCTGTAAGCACGGACAGAAAGACGGGCATCGTAGTCTTTTTGGTGTCCGTCATAATCACCAGCGGCCAGAGGAATGCATTCCAGGTATTCATAAAAGTCATGGTAATAGCGGTAGCATAGGTGGGCCGCATGCTGGGAATGAAAATGCGAAAGAAGATATTCCATTCTCCTACGCCGTCGATGCGCGCCGCCTGGATAATCTCCATCGGAAAGCTCTGAGCCGCCTGACGGAACAGAAAAATCAGAAACGCCGTAGCCAGAGAAGGCAGCATAAAGGCCGCCATGGTATTCAAAAGCGAAAGGCGGCTGAATAGGCGGAACATCGGAATCAAAATGGCCGCCGTAGGAATCATCATGGAAAGGAGAATGATTTTCATCACCACATCCTTGGTTCGGGAACGGTACACCACAAAAGCGTAGCCAGCCGCTGAGGAAATCGTCACTGCCAGGGCGGTGGTGACAACAGTGTACCGCACGGAATTGAAAAACGCAGGCACAAAACGGCCCGTATCCACCAGAGTCTGAAAATTGGCCCTCAGATTGGCGCCGAAGGTCATTTTCCCCCGGAGCATATCCACGGAGGTATTGGTGGCGCAGACAAGCACCCACAGAAACGGCGCTACCGCCAGGGCGGCAAAAAACAGAAGCACTGCGTGCTTCCAGACCAGGTTCCAGCGTTTGGCAGTCATTTGGAATCCCCCGCTTTCATCTGCAGGAGCGCCAAAAGCGCCGCCAGCAGGAAGATAATATAGGCGATAGCCGAGGCGTAGCCATACTGAGGCACGCCTTTGAAGCAAAGCTGGTACAGATACTGGGACAAGGTAATGGTGGCGTTGGCGGGGCCGCCGCCGGTCAGGTTATACACTTCATCAAACAGCTTCAGGGTGCCGGTGGTGGAGGTGATGGTGGTCATGAGAATGGTGGGTTTCAGAAGGGGCACGGTTATCAATCGGAACCGAGCGAAGCCTGTGGCTCCGTCGATAGCAGCCGCCTCGTACAGACTTTCATCTATTGCCTGCAGGCCGGAGAGATAATAGATCATATTTACACCCGTCCAGCGCCAGGTCATTACCAGCACAATAATCAGCCGCGCGCCCATCCGGTCGGACAGAAAAGCGATGGCCTGATCGATCAGCCCGGTTTGCAGAAGCAGGGTGTTCAAATAGCCGTCGCTTGCAAAAATTCTCAGGAAAATAATGGAGCAGCTGGCCAGAGAAGTAACGGCGGGCAGAAAAATCAACGTGCGGTAGATTCCCCGCCCGCGAATGGAGGGATCGTTGACCAGCACGGCCAGCATCAGCGCCAGCCCCAGCATAATGGGAATCTGCACCACCAAGTAAAACAGCGTATTCTGAAGCGCGGCCAGAAAGGTCTGATCTGAAAACAGGCGTACGTAATTGCGTATTCCCGCATAGGAGAGCTGGTTGGCCTTGCCCTTTTGGAAGGACAGAAGCAGGGTTTCCACCATGGGATAAAAACAGGTGAACAGAATCAGCGCCAGAGCGGGAAGGATAAATGTCCATCCCTGCAGGCTGACACGCTTTTCCAGGCTTCCTTTGTGTCCGGAAGGGATCATACGCATACCGCCTTTTTTCAAATTTCACCCAAGATGGGAGAACAGGGAGGCCGAATGCGCCGTGCATAGGGCCTCCCGCCGTTCCAAAACGGAACTTTTTTCCGTTGTTTTATTCCTCCATCAGGAATTCAATGGATTGCTGTGCCGTCTTGAGGGCTTCGTCCACGGAAGTGCCGGCCAAGACCTGATCCACGGCCAGCTGCATGGTGCTCTGCGCGTCCGCGTTATACGGGCCGTAAGTGATCACAGGGGTTTTGGCGGTGTAGTCCATAATATCCGCGAAAACCTTCTGGCCGTTGGTGAAGGCATATGGCTCGTTGACGCACTCCAGCTTCTGGGCGGGCAGATAGGTGGGTACGGTAGCCAATTCCTTTACCAGATATTCGTTGAATTCATCGCTCATAAAGGTCTTGAGGAAATCCACCGCCAGTTCCTGCTGCTGGGAGCTGGAAAGTACCGCCCAGGAGGAGCCGCCGTTGCTGCTGTAATGACCCATGTCGTCGCCCATGCTGGGCACGGTGGTCATACCCCACAGGCCGGACTGATCCGCCGCGCCCACGATGGAACCAAGAATCCAGTTGCCGGTCACGGTAGAGGCAGCCTTGCCCTCGTTCATAGAGGCGACATACGCGGCCCAATCCTCGTTTTCCATCACAATGCCGGACTCATGCAGCTTCTTGATGGTTTCCAGCGCAGCGCGAACGCCCTCGTTGTTTTCAATATTGGCGGAACCGTCCTCGTTGAAGTACCAGGTGGCGGCGCTCTTGACAAGTACCATCAGCAGGTTGGAATAGTCCATTTCGGTCAGCATGTAGCGGCCGGTTTTGGCCTGTACCTCTTTGCCGATTTCAATATAACGATCCCAGGTAATATCCGTCAGGTCGGCCAGGGTGTAGCCCGCCTCCGTCAGGTAATCCAGGCGGACAAAGCTGGCGCTGGCGGCACTGTCAAAGGGCAGGGCGTAGGTCTTGCCCTCATAGGTCCAATAGCCTACCTTATCGGGGGCGAATTCACTCATATCAATTGCGGCGCTCAGATCCGTAAAGCAGCCGGGGAAAAACTGAAGGAAGCGCTGAGCACTGTAATCCTGAAACAGCGTAATATCCGGCAGGCCAGTCATATCACCGGAAGTAAGAGCTACGGTCAGACGGGTTTCCCGGTCGGAGGTGGCTACCTGCTCAATATTGATGGTAACGTCCGGATGCTGCTGGCGGTACAGTTGAGCCGCGTATTCCGCTGCCTTGCCGTTCACGCCGCCGGAAAACCAAACGGTCAGGGTATCCTCGGCCAGGGCCGGAAGGGTCGCCGCCAGCAGGATGCACAGAGTGAGAACCAGGGTAAGAACCTTTTTCATGAGAATGCCTCCTTTTTATTTCAATGCGCAACGCATCGCTTTCACCTTCGGACGCAAAAATATAAAATCCTTGCTTCCTTTTCTCAAATATGCTACACTCTTTACGCTATCCATTATATGGGATGTGCTTCTTTTCGTAAATCCAAAAATCTTGAATTTATATAAGGATCTTGATTATGTTTTTTGAGATTACCGAACCGGAATACGAACGGCTTCCTTTTCTTTTAACCACTGTCGGATCGCAGGAAAACCAACCGGCCTTGGATCGGCCCGGCGGACTTCGATTTCATCAGTTTCTGTTTGTAACCCACGGTGCGGGCAGCTTCCGGGTGGATGGGCAGTCTTTCCGCCTTTCCGCCGGACAGGCGCTGTTTGCCCGGCAGGGAACGCCCCTGTTTTACGAGCCAGCCCGCCGGGATTTTGGCACCGCATGGCTCACCTTCCGAGGCAGCGGAGCGGAATCGCTGCTGCAATATTTTCAGATTCCCTCCTATAAAACTTTTGCCGCGGGCGAACACACCGTGGGCAGCTTGAAGCAATTTGAACAATCGGCTCAACAGAAAACCGTTCTGGCCCGGTCGGCAGACGGCTATTCCCTGGTATTAAATTTATTGGATCAGCTAACGCTTCCCACCTCCGCCTGGTCTCAAAAAATCCGGAAGGTGAACAACTATCTGGAGGCCCATTTTAACCAAAATCTGAGTCTGGACGAGCTGGCCGCCTTCAGCGGCACAGACCGCTATTCCCTGTGCCGCCAGTACCGCCAGTTGACTGGCGTAACGGTGATGAACGCCCTGCGCACACTGCGCATCGCCAAGGCCAAGGAAATGCTGCTTTCCGACTATCTCAGCGTGAACCAGATTGCTCACAGCTGCGGCTTTGAAAGTCCCAGCTATTTCGTGCAGGTGTTCAAGAGCGTCATGGGCATGACCCCCGGCGAATACCGGAGCTTTTCCCGCCAACGATAGCGCGAGCCGTATCTTTTTCCTCACGGACTTCATTTTTCATAAAAACACTATCGGAGTCCGATTTCAGGCATTAAATGTTCTTCCATCGCAGAGCAAGAAGTGAACGGATGGTTTCACTTTCCTCATGCTATAAAAAGGAAAAGGAAGCAGCAGGATGTGTCACCCTGCTGCTCGAAGAAACAGGATATTCGGTTATCATAAAACGTAAATTCTGTCCATGGAAATCCACTCTCGTAACCGGTGCCTGTGCCCCGCCGGTCAC
The DNA here is from genome assembly GCA_934643535.1 of uncultured Clostridia bacterium. GTDB lineage: Bacteria > Bacillota > Clostridia > Christensenellales > Aristaeellaceae > Limiplasma. The sequence continues at coordinate 7,330 of CAKUCE010000099.1, forward strand.
ATCCTTACCCGTTCTCATCCCGCAGCAGGCGGAACTGGCGCGGCGTGACCCCTTTGATTTTCTTGAACAGCACAAAGAAGTACTTGGTGTTTTCCACCCCGATCTGCCGGGCGATGGCCTCTACGGAAAGATCGGTTTCCCGCAGCAGACGGCAGGCCTCGTCCACGCGAAGCTGGTTCAGCCGGTCGCCGATAGACAGACCCGTTTCATTCAAATACTGCTTGCGCAGGTAAGCGGCGGACAGGCCCATTTCCTCGGCGATGGCCTGCGCGCCCATGCCCGTGTCGCGAAAGCCCTGGGCCAACCGCAGGTTGATCTGCTCGGCGGCCTCCCGGCCCCGGCTGCGCTTCTGCTCCTGCTGCTGACGGCTGAGGGCCTCCAGCCGGGGCAGAAAATAGCGGCTGACCGAGCCGGGGTCCTGCGCCGAGGCCAGCAGGCTTTCCAGCGGCACGGCGGGCTGCTCCGACTGGGGCAGGGCTGCTTCCAGCATCTGATCCAGCCGTTTCAGGGCGAAAAGCACGTTTTCAAAGCTCCTGCCCTTTAGCTTTTCCATCAGCTGAGAAAACGCCAGACCTTTATCCGTCTGGGCGGACGAGATGCAGGCGGTCAGCGCGGTTTCCCAGAGCTGAGGATCGCCGGAGGCTTCCGCCGGCAGGGCCGCGAAGAAAACTTGCTGGCCCGGATAGAAGAAGCGGAGCCTCCGGCATTCCAGCAGCGCCTGATAACGATCCGGCAGATGCTCAAGGCGGTCGGCGGGCGGACTGTAATAGCAGCGGCAGTTCAGCTGGGAGGACAGATGCAGGCAGATTTCCGCTGCCGTATCCGTGCCTGCAAAGGCGCATAACGCCAGCGAAACGTCCTCCTGCTGCGCCAGAATGGCCTCCGGCGCCTCCCGGCTCAGCAGCGCGCGGAGGGCTTGGTCCGGCAGATGCTCCACCATCAGCAGAAATGCGGGCAGCGAGGGCGCAGGGACGTTCTCAGGGCCCGGCTGGCCGGTGATCCACAGGCGCAGCGCGTCCTCCCGCTGGCGGCTCCAGGAGGAAGCCACCATGCGCTCCAGCCGGTCCGCCGCCTGAAGGCCGTCCGCGCTTTCCGGGGCCTGACGAAGCATATCGGCCATGCGGTGATAGGGGTCGTACAGCCGGATCAGGGCCGCCGTGGCCGCAAGCACCAGCAGCACCGCCAGCACGCTGAGCGCCGCCCATGCCCAGGAACGAATGCGGCTCAGCCCGGGCAGGCACTCTGCGTAGGATACGTAACGCAGGCAGTACCAGCCGTTGGTTTCCAGCGGGGAAAAGAAGCAGATGGTCCGCTCTCCGTCCAGGCGATCCATCAGATAGCCGCTCTGCTTTTCCTGGATGCGGGGCAGCAGCCCCAGCGAGTGCCCGTTCAGCCGTTCGCTCTGACTGGCCACCACGTAACCATCCTGAGAAATAATAATGTAGTTTTCGCCGGAAAAGTTCAGCAGGCTTTCCTGAAACCATCGCGCGTCAAGGTTCAGCATCACGGCGCTTTCGCCTACGTCGCCCTTGGCGGTCACTTCAAAAATCAGATAGCTGTACAGCTCCGTCTGCGTGGGATAGTCGCTGGTGCTGCGGAAAATGCGGTGCTGGAGCTTCATGCGGTTTTCCGCCGAGCGGCTGCGGTACAGGGACACCGCGTCCTGATCGTAAAAGGTTTCCATACTGCCGGAGCTGTAGTCGTTGTCCGTCGTGTACACCATGTTCAGCTTCTGGTTGAACACATAGATGGAGTGCAGCATACTGCCGGCCATGGCGTACTGCCACAGCTCCCGCAGGGCGAAGACCCGTTCGTTGTTGGTCATGCCCGTGCTTTTGCGCAGCTTGGCGGTGGAGGAAATATAGAACATCTGGGTGCCCACCGTGTTGATGATGGACTGCATGGAGTCGGAGATGGTGCTGGCCTGAGCGGAAAATTCCTGATTCATGCGCAGCATGGCCTGTATGGAGATGCTTTCGAACAGCTGAAACATGCCCAAAAAGACCAGCACAAAGACCACGAATACCGCCGTGAAGGTAATCAGTCTGGAAAACAGTTTGGATTGCCGCAGCCGTGCTGCCGCCGTCTCCTCGCTCATGCGGAAAACCTCCCCTGACATGGCCTGTCTGTTTCGGAAAATCTATGGACAAGTATACCATAAAGAAGCGGTTTGAAAAAGAAAAGTTTAATTTTGTGCCTTTATTTTGGTTCGAACTTTTTTGAACTTGTCGTTTGACCGCGGGTTCTTCTATAATGAATCCATCAAGCAGCGAAGCGAACGAGCCGAATGACCTTCATGAAATGCCTTTCGCATTTCATGCTTCTGATTCCGCTTTTTGCTTCCCGAAAAAACAGGAGGGTATACCAAATGAAAAAATGGGTTGCGTTTCTTCTCGTATGCGCGATGATCCTCTCCGCCGCCGTGGCGCTGGCCGAGCCCACCGGCACCGTTATGCTTTATTCCTCTCTGAAGGAAAAGCAGCTGGTGGCTGTCAAGGAAGCCTTTGAAGCCAAATATCCCGGAATCGTCATGGACTACTATCAGGCCGGCACCGGCAAGATCAAGACCAAAATCGCCACCGAGCAGCAGGCCGGTCAGGTGGCCGCCGATCTTTTGTGGGTGGGCGACGCTTCCGACTACCTGACCTTCAAGGAGCAGGGCATTCTGGAAGCCTACGTTTCTCCCGAAGCCGACAAGGTTCCCGCCGATTACAAGGACGCGGACGACCTGTACTGCGGCGCCCGTCTGGTGGTGATGGGCATGGCCTACAACACCCAGAACGTGACCGAGGAGGAAGTCCCCAAGCACTGGAAGGATCTGCTGAACGATACCTTCCGGGAGCAGATCATCATGACCGACCCCACCGAATCCGGCACCACCGCCTATCTGGTGGGCGCGCTGGTGAACAACGAAAACTACGGCTGGGACTTCTTTGAGAAGCTGGCCGACATGGGCACCGAGCTGGACAGCGGCACCTCCGGCACCCATAACAACGTGGCCTCCGGCGGCTACAAGGTGTGCATCGCCGTGGACTACGTAACCCAGACGCTGGAAAGCCAGGGCTCTCCCATCAAGTTCGTCTATCCCGCCGAGGATACCATCGCCATTTCCAGCCCCATCGCGCTGGTGAAGGGCTGCGCC
>CAKUCE010000100.1 GCA_934643535.1 uncultured Clostridia bacterium
TTATGATAAAATAAGAGCGAAACTTCCCTTTTTCGGGAATCAACGTTTTGGATATAACATGTTCGACGGCGGAATTCAATCCGCAGATATCGGACATTGTTTCCAAAACGACAAAACCCGCATATCTGGAGGCACCAAAATGAACGGCGACAATCCGAAAAACCGACCTGAAATCGACATGGAGGCATTGCGAAACCGAATCAGATCAACGCTTTCCGACCAACGAATGACGGTTCAGAATCTCAGCGAAAAAACCGGAATCCCGAAAAGCACGCTGGACAGCTTTCTGAACCGGGGCACCACGCCCGCGTTCGACACGGTAGCGCTGATCTGTGCAGTTTTGTCGATTCCTGTGGATTCCATCACAGGAGCCTCCTCTCCGGCCGAGCCGCCGGAGAAAGCCGACCCAGACTCGGGCCGCCTGTCGGACATGAAAGACAGCCACATTCGAGAAATCAATTCCCTCACCGAGCTTCACCGCTGGGAGACCGAAACGCTGGTGGAGAACCACCGCCGGGCCATGGAGGTCATTCAACAGGCCCACATTGCCGAAAACACCGCCCGGGACAAGCACATCGCCGAGATCAGCCGGGACCGCGGCGTATGGCGGGTGATTGCCATTACGGCAATCATCATGTTCGTCCTGATGCTTTCCGTCTGGTTTATCTGGGATATTTCCCATCCGGACGCGGGATTGATTCTCTACGATCGAAAGAGCATGCTTGGCCCGCTGGGGCTTGGCTGACGTTTGAAGCCCTGCTGGCAAAAACGGCCGGCGCCGTCTGACGTTTGTCTCAGACAGCGCCGGTCGTTTGCGTTTTTCAGGGGTTTTGACAGCGCGTTACGCGCTCCGCTCCATGCTCAGCTTATCCGCGATCATGGCGATGAATTCGCCGTTGGTGGGCTTGTCCTCCGGGGTGCAGACCTTGCAGCCGAAGGCGGTGTTCAGAGTCTCGATGCGGCCCCGGTTCCACGCCACCTCGATGGCGTGGCGGATGGCCCGCTCCACCTTGCTGGCGGATGTGCCGAAATGACGGGCAATGCCGGGATAAAGCTCCTTGGTGATGCGGTTGATCCTGTCCGGGTCCTCCACGACCATTTTCACAGCCTGACGAAGGAACTGATACCCCTTGATATGAGCGGGAATGCCGATGGTAAGAAACAGGCTGCCCAGACGCTCGTCCAGCGTCTGTACCCGGCGGTTCTGCGTTTCCCGCGCGGCGGGCGCTGCGGCCTCCGCCGGTTTGATCTTTCCGCCGGACAGGTCGCGGATATGGCTCATCAGGTGGCGCATGTCAAAGGGCTTCACCATGTAAAAGGTCGCGCCCAGTTCAATGGCCCGGGTGACGAAATCATCCCGGCCCAGCGCCGATACCACGATGGTCTGGGGCCGGTTGGGAAGGTTCCTGCGCCGCATTTCTTCCAAAAGCGCATAGCCGTCCATCTGAGGCATGATGATGTCGGTGATCATGATCTCAAACGGCTCTTCATTCAGCAGCTTGAGCGCCTCCGCTCCGTTTCCGGCTTCCCGTACCAGCGCGACCCCCTCCTGCTTGCGCAGATACTCTGCCATTTCCGTGCGGGACTGCACATGATCTTCTACGATCAGAATTCGATAACCTTCCATTCATCGTTCCTCCATTTCCTAAAATCCTTACGGGTTTTGTAACTTTCCCCTGTTTTTTCAAAGTATAACACGACTTCATTTATATTTGTTGTTTTCGTGAAAAAAAGTATCATTATTTTACATTATGACATATTACGATGGAGGCAGGGACAATTCCCGAAAAAGCGAGGCTTCCCGGTCGGAAATGTGCATCGTTCTGTCAAAACATCGACAGAAAGCCGAATTGCTGGATCTTTTTCCCGGAACGCATCGGAAAACCGGGGATTCTCACGGGTTTTGGAATTGTAACAGAATTGCAAACATGCGATATGGCACAGCGTTACATTTTTCTTTCTTTGTATCGGTACAATACGCGCTTTCAAAAAGGCGTTATTTTTCAACGGTTTCTGCTCTTGTCGAAAAATGGATGCAACGAAAGAATGTAAAGATACGACAAAAATACTTCGAATCATGAAGATAATTTCATATATTTGCGTCTTTTTCGCCGCAGTTTGAGCTCCAAAATAGGACTGTTCGTCCTATTTTTCCAAAAATGCCGTCGAAAATGGTCGAATGGCGAAAGCAAGTCATTGCCCCATTTTCCCGCCGCAAAGGACGCTTTCTGTCGAAAAATCACGGCGGGCCTTTCTCTATGGCTCGCATGATTTGTCGTTTCGTTTTATTCCGTCAAAAATGGCACGGTATTCTATTGTTAATATCGAAAATTCGCTTCTGGGTCTCCCCTGTTTCGCCTGCTTCTTTGGGCACAAAAAACGCCGCCTTTCCGCTTCGCTTCCTGTATGGAAGAAACCGGAAAAGCGGCGTTTCGCCTTTTTTTACTTTTCCCCGCGGCGCATCGCAAAGCCCGTCAGCGGGAAGGTCATGGCCACAATGGGCAGGAAGTAACGGAAGTAATCGTTCACCGGACTGAGCATGCACACGCCCAGACTGAGCAGGGCCGGAAGGAATGCGGCCAGCCGCCGCCATTGTCCCCGGCGGGCCAGAAACAGTCCTACGCCTGCCAGCAGCCACGTATAGGCGGCGCAGCAATACAGCAGGCTCAGCAGCGGTATCCGCCGCCAGCCCCGGGCATAGGCGGCCAGCAGCGTCCGCGCTTTGGACAGAAAGCCGATCTGGCGTGTGTGGACGTAACCGGGATCGTCCCCCAGCGTGTAGGTCTCAAACATCAGCCGGTTGCCCGCCTGATTGTTATAGCTGGGTCCCTCCATCTTGGGAATGAAGGCATAATACCCCGTGCTGCCGCCGAAGAAGGCTTCCGCATAGCTTAAGGGATATTCTGCGGCCATCTTCTTCCATGTCTGGAAATAGCGGCTGAGGGCTTCCTTTTCCACAGCTGCGCCCTGACCGGAATAACGGAAAGTGAACTTTACCGGGTCGGAAATGTTGGTTTCATACAATTCCGGCAGCTTTTCCGCGTCCAATATCCGATCGATCTCGGCGTATTCCTCCGGAGTAACGGTATCGCCATGATCCCGCAGCACCCGGGCGCTCTGCTGGAAGCACACGGAATAAATGCCCGAGGCCGTCTCGTCCGGAATACCCAGCGCGGGAATCAGCACATTGGAAAACAGAAGGGCGCAGGCCACGCAGCCGCCCAGCGAAGCGGCCAGCGGCAGACGGGCCTTTCCCCTCGCCCCCACGGCCAGCAGCAGAAGCCCCGAAGGAAGCACCACGTACAGCCCGTTGGAGCGCACCAGACAGCTGAGCAATCCCCAGAGGAAAAGCCCGGCCAACGCCTTCCGGGACGGGGCTTTTCCCTGCTCCCGGCCCGCCAGCACCTCCATGATGTTCAGCGCGAACAGCAGCAGGAACGCGGTGTAGAAGGTATCCTTGCAGATGGACTGGGCGTAGCCGCCGAAGATCGGAGTCAGGCCGAAAAAGCCCAGCGCCGCCAGCCGGAGCCAGCGGGGCAGGCCCCAGCGCCGCAGCAGCTCCACCGTCCTAGCAAAAGCGTAGCTCAGGGCCAGCGTTTGCAGCAGCATATACAGGGCCGTGCCCAGATTATCACTGTGAAACAGCCGCCCGAAGCGCAGAAGCACGCCGTACAGTCCGGTCAGAAAGACCGGGTGCCAGGTGTTGATCTGCCGCAATCCGAAATATTGTGCCGCCATTTCGCCCAAATCCCAGCACACTGAGCCAGGAAAGAAAACAATCAGGAACGGCGACCAGCACGCCAGCAGCACCATCATGACGCACAGCACGGGATGGCGGCGATACCAACGTTTCTCTGTTTCCTCCGCCGGAAGGGAAGCGGAGGTCCTCTGCATCCCGTCGTGGAGCCACGTGAATCCGGCCAGCATGGGCAGCGCCTGTCCCAGTGCCTGCAGGCACACAAGGCCCAGCGTCAGGGGATTTTTCAAGGCCGCCCAGCTGTCATAGCTGTACAGCCAGACCCCGAAGGCGTTTACCACCCCGAAGAGCAGGGCGAATACTCCGTTTCCCGGCGCGGGGCGGAGCTTCTTTCGCACATATACGGTGTGATACAGCAGGGCAAAGCAAAGAGCCAGCGCGCACCACAGATAGCTGGCGCTGCTGGCGGGCGGGTCGCTGATGCCCTGATAATTTTCTCCGCTGACCACAAAGCTCATGGCGCTCAGCGCGCCGAATGCGGCGCAAAGAGCGGCGTTCCGAAAACGGAGCCTGTTTTTTTCCGTTTGTTCTCTCTTCTGGGGCGCTGTCATTGCGGGTCCCTCCGGTGCTGGCCGTTGAGCAGGTTCAGGTTGATCTCAAACAGCTGGCGGTGCTTCTTGGCCACGGTGTCCAGAATCAGCCCGCACACCCACAGAAGCAGCGCCATCGTCACCATTACGCCGCACACGATCAGCGTAGGGAAACGGGGCACCAGCCCGGTGTGCAGGTATTCGGCAAACACGGGAATAAACAGGATCACGCTCACCAGCGTCACCAGCGCAGCCAGCAGCCCGAAAAAGCTCATGGGCCGGTATTCCTTATACAGCCGCACGATGGTACGCAGCACCTTCATGCCGTCGGAGTAGGTATTCAGCTTGGAGGGGCTGTCCGCCGGGCGGTCCCGGTATTCCACCTGCACACTCTGCACGCTCAAATTCTTGTCCAGCGCATGGATAGTCATTTCCGTCTCGATCTCAAACCCCTTGCTCAGCACGGGGAAGGACTTGACAAACTGATAGCTGAACGCCCGGTAGCCGGTCATGATGTCGCTGACGCTGCCCTTGAAGAGGGTATTCACCAGCCCCTTCACCAGCCGGTTGCCCAGATTATGGAAGGGGCGCTTGTTCTCCGTATAATAGGTGGCGGAAAGCCGGTCGCCCACCACCATGTCCACCTTGCGCTCCAGCACCAGCCTCACCATCTCCCGGGCGTTTTCCGCCGGGTAGGTGTCGTCGCCGTCGATCATCAGGTAGCAGTCCGCGTCGATCTCCCGGAACATGGAGCGGATCACGTTGCCCTTCCCCTGACGGTACTCGTAGCGCACAATGGCTCCCGCCGCCCGGGCGACGTCGTCGGTATGGTCGGTGGAGTTGTTGTCGTAGACGTAAATATCCGCCTCCGGCAGGGCGGCACGGTAATCCCCCACCACCTTGGCGATGGTCTTCGCTTCATTATAACAGGGAATCAGCACGGCAATGGTCATAGCGTTTCCTCTTTTCCTTTTTCCTTTGCAGAAAATTCGCGGGTCTTCGCCAGAGGTATTGTATCATTGCCTGCGCTGGGTGTCAAACCGCCTTTCAGAGGACGTAGCACAGCACACACACGGCGTGCAGGATGCTGCCAATATCCACAAACACGTGGAAAACCGTATGATAGATGGGCTTCCGCTTCCGGCCCAGGCCGTAGAGCGCCGCGCCCAGCGTATAGGCCACGCCTCCGGCCAGCAGCCACCAAAAGCCCTGCCGGCTCAGGCATTCCACCACCGGGCGGTAAGCCGCCACGCACAGCCAGCCCATCACCAGATAGGCGGTCATTTCCACCGCGTGGAACTTTTTATGGTCGATGGCGGAAAACACCGTCGCTACCGCCGCCGTGCCCCATTCCGCCGCCAGCAGAGTCCACGCCAGCCGTGGATAGGCCGGGCGGAGAGCGCAGAGCGCGATGGGCGTATAGGTGCCCGCAATAAGGGTATAGATGGTGCAATGGTCGATGACCTGCATCACCTTTTTCCCCAGCGAGGGGATCAGGCCATGGTACACGCTGGAAACGGTATACAGCAGGATCAGACTCAGGCCGTACACTGCGCCGGAGACAAGGCTCCACACATTCTGGTGAACAAAGGCGATCCAGATGGACAGGGCAAACACAACCACGCCCACGCCGGCTCCCACGATATGGGTCGTCATATTGGCGATTTCCTCTTTACGGGTATAGCCGGGCAGAGAGCGCTCCTTCAAAGGTGTTCTAGTCATTTTGATCTCTCCCGAAATTCAATTTTCTGTTTGCGGAAGTACTTTATGCCAAAGGGTTTTGCTTACGTATTTCACATTTACCCACGGCGCAGCGGGCCGATTCCCACTGCGCCGCAGGAAGGTTGAATCACGGCATGTCTAACCAGGAAAAACAAGGAAAACCCTGATTGGAAAGCCGTCCCCGATCTTTTTCTCAGGCGCGGATTTCCTTCGAAAAAGACGTACCAGGATGGGGAAAGATCCAGCCCAAAGGAGGGGGGCCTTCTTTTCTTTCGGCTGCGAAAGAAAAGAAGAAAAAGAAAGCGATTCGGCATCGGGGACGTTGGGGACCCCGAATAAGGGAAGGTCAATGGAAAGGGGGGAGGGGCAAACGCCGTTTCCCCGTGGGGCTTATTTGCCCCGGAAAAACGATGCTTCGAGGCGACCTTTTGCAGGGGGTCTTCCGCCTTATGGGATTCTCGCCAGCTTCGGTGCCCGAAGGTTTCCAAAGGGCGAGCGGAAAGCCCTTTGGTGCGCCCGCAGGCGCATATCCCCTTTCCCCGATGAGAGAATGACGCGCCGACTCCGGCGCGAATTGGGACTGGCCGTCCCAAGGGGCGCTCACACTTTTCTTTCGATGGCGAAAGAAAAGTGTGCAAAAGAAAGCCAGCGGCACGGCGACTCCGGGAAAAAGGCTTCTACTGCCCATTTTGGCGGCGGGGCTCGCTATGTCGCGCGCAGCACAGTTGGCCAGCCTACGCCTACCATCGTGCGCGCTCGGAGCTCGCCTTCTTCCGCCGTCAAAATGGGCGGGCCTTTTTCCCTCCGCTGCCTATCGCCGCTCTTCTCCCCCGCAGTTGGCGGCTGGCAAGCGCGCCCCTTGCGGGTTGGGATGCTTCGTTGTGGCCGGAAGGGTTTGCGGCGTGGATGAATAGGCTGATTTTCTTGCCCTGCAGTCGGCGGTGGGCATACTCACCCCTTACGAGGTGGGATGTTCCAGTATGGCTTGAATATTTTTGCAACGCAAAAGGCCAGCGTGAGTTTGAATTCACGCTGGCCTTTGTTGCGAGCCATGAGGCCTGTCGCCGAATGGCGGTCTATGCTATCCAAGCGGCAGGGAGCCATGCCTGACCCGCGAGCCGCGAGGCCTGTCGCCGAGCGGCGGTAGCTTCACGGCCAAGCCGCATGTCCCCCGAGCACCCTGCGCGCCATAGGCGCGCAGAGGCGGGTGCAGGGCAAAGCCCTGTTAACGGCCGAACTGAGGATCGTTGTTGCCGGAATCGGTGGTGAACATCTCGATCATGTTGATCGGGTCGTTGAAGTCGGCGATCCAGCCTTCACGGGCGAAGTCGTAGTTGCCGTTCTTGCGGTCCTGCAGGAACACGTTCCAGTCGCAGGTGCGGATGGTCAGGGTGATGCCCACCGCAGCCAGATCCTGTTGGATGCACTCGGCGATGGCGATGTGGCCGGAGGACTCGTTGGTCAGGTATTCGATGGTGATGGGGGTGGAGGCGGACAGCATGCCGTTGTCGTCGAACTCATAGCCGGCGGTCTTCAGCAGCTCGATAGCGCCTTCCACATCCACGTCTTCGCCGTAGTAGCCGTCGCCAACGAGATAGGTGTAATCGTCGTCGTTCTGCTTGAACACGCCGCCGTGGCCGTCCATCATACCGGCGGGAATGTAGCTGGTGGCGACCTTCTGCTCGGTCTGGCCCACGGTGTCGATGATGTACTGACGGTCGATCAGCTTGGAGAACGCTTCGCGCATGGCGTTGGCCTGCTCCACGGTCTTGCCGTCGAAGATCTTGCTCTTGACGTTGAAGGCGGCGTAGTAGGTGCCCAGAGCGTCGATGACGTGGAACTCGGGGTCTTCCTTCAGAGAGGCGATCATGTCGGTGGGAACGCTGTCGGCAAAGTCCAGGTCGCCGGCCTGATAGGCGGCGTAGATGGCGGTATCGTCAGCGGAGAGCATGAACTCGATCTTGTCGATGGTGACCTTGTCAGCATCGTACCAGTTGGGGTTCTTGGTGTAGGTCATGGACTCGTTGTGCTTCCACTCGGTCAGAGTGAAGGCGCCGTTGGACACAAAGCCCGCTTCGGTGCACCAGGCGCCGGGCTTGTCGGCGGTGGCGTTGGCTTCCACATAGGCCTGCTGCACAGGCAGGAAGGTGGGGAAGGCAGCCAGATCCAGGAAGTAAGCGCAGGGAGCGCTCAGAACCACGGTGAAGACCTTGCCGTCTTCAGAGGCGGAAACCTGCAGATTATCGGGATAGCCGGCAATGCCGTTGAGCATGTAAGCGTAGTCGGCAGCGGTCTCAGGGTTGGCGGCGCGCTTCCAGCTGTAGACGAAGTCATTGGCGTCCAGCTTGGAGCCGTCGGACCACTTCAGATCATCCTTCAGGGTGAAGCTGTAGGTCAGACCGTCTTCGGACATCTCGTAGCTTTCCGCCAGAGCGGGAACCAGAGAGCCGGTGGAGTCATAGGTGTACAGACCGGAGAAGCTCAGCGCGGCCAGGCAGGCGCCGTCCACGGAGCTGTTCAGAGCAGGATCCAGATAGTCAGGTTCGGAGGCAATGTTCACGCGCAGGGTGTCGGCATTGTCGCCGGTCTTGGTGGCGTAGGCGAAGAACTTGGTCTGGAACAGGTTGGCATAGATGCCTTCCACGTTGGACTTCTGCATGTACAGGTCGTTGTAGTAGTACAGCGGCACGACGGCGTAGGTGGCCATCAGCATATCCTCGGCCTTGTGCAGCAGCGCTTCGCGCTCCACAAAGTCGGTGGTGGACTTGATTTCGGCTACCAGAGCGTCATACTCGGTCCAGTCGGGCTCGGAGCCTTCGTCAGCCAGAGCAGGCGCGGCGCAGGCCATCAGCATGACCATGGCCAACACGAGAGAAAGCAGCTTTTTCATGGTGTTTTTCCTCCTTTAATTTATATCTAAAAGCGGTCTTCCGCTCTCAGATCAGTAGTGGGGATTCCAGCACGCGATGCTGTGGCCGGGCGCGGTCTCCTGCAGGGAGGGGCATTCTTTGGCGCAGCGCTCGGTAGCGTAACGGCAGCGGGTGCGGAAGGGACAGCCGGAGGGCATGTTCATGGGACTGGGCACGTCGCCCTCCAGCGGGATCCGGTGCCGGGTCTTGGCAATGTCCGGATCGGGAATGGGAATGGCGGAGATCAGCGACTGGGTGTAGGGATGCTGGGGATGATTGATGATCTCGTCCGACTCGGCGGTCTCAACGATCCGCCCCAGATACATCACGGCGATCCGCTTGCTGATATGCTGAACCACCAGCAGGTCGTGGGCGATGAAGAGATAGGAAATGCCCAGCTTCTGCTGAAGCTCCTCGAAGGTGTTGATGACCTGCGCCTGAATGGACACATCCAGCGCGGATACGGGCTCGTCGCAGACGATGAACTTGGGCTCTACCGCCAGCGCCCGGGCAATGCCGATGCGCTGCCGCTGGCCGCCGGAAAATTCGTGGGCGTAGCGGCGGGCATGGTCGCTGTTCAGCCCCACCAGATTCAGCAGGTGAGCGATTTTTTCCTCCCGTTCCTTCCTGCTGGAATACAGGTGATGAATGTCCAGCGGCTCGCCGACGATGTCGCTGACCGTCATGCGGGGGTTCAGGGAGGAGTAGGGATCCTGAAAGACGATCTGCATTTCCCGGCGGAACTGGGAAATGTTCTTCGGCGTAATCGGCACGCCCTTGTAGATCACCTGACCGCCGGTGGGCTTGTACAGGTGCAGGAGACTCCGGCCCACGGTGGTCTTGCCACAGCCACTTTCACCCACAAGCCCCAGCGTTTCGCCCGCGTCGATGGTAAAGCTGACGCCGTCCACCGCTTTCAGCGGCGTGTTCTGGAACCAGCCGGTATGGATGGGAAAATACTGCTTCAGGTCCCGGACCTCCAGCAGATGCTCCGGCTGAGAAACCTGCTTTTCAAGCTGTTCACTCATGAAGCGTTCCCTCCTTCTGTGCTTCGTCGTAAACCTGCCTGACGTTCATCCAGCAGGAGGCGATGTGGGAGTCGTTGACCCGAACCTCTTCCGGCTGATCGGTCAGGCAGATCTTCATGCAGTGGTCGCAGCGGGAGGCGAAGGCGCAGCCCGCGGGCAGGTTGGTCAAGTCCACAGGGGAACCGGCGATGGGGATCAGCCTGTCGTGGCCGCCGTTCAGGGTGGGAATGGAACGAAGCAGGCCCTTGGTGTACTCGTGGCGGGGATTGTAGAAGATTTCGTCCACCGTGCCCCGCTCGCACACCCGACCGGCATACATGACGATGATCTCGTCAC
>CAKUCE010000101.1 GCA_934643535.1 uncultured Clostridia bacterium
GATATCATAGCATCACAGGAGGGGAGATAGCGATGGATGAAAAATTTGTACGCGAGAGGATCACGCAGCTGCGCCTGCGAAAAGGCGTTTCGGAATACCGAATGAGCTATGACCTGGGCCATAGCCGCGGTTATGTACACAATATTTCCTCCGGAAAAGCGACTCCTCCCATGAAGGAATTTTTTGCCATCTGTGACTATTTTGACCTGACCCCTCAACAATTTTTTGACGAAGGAACCCAAAACCCGGAACTGATCCAAAAAGCGGTTGCCGGCATGAAGCAGCTGGACGAAACCGATCTTCTGATGCTGCTGGGCCTGATCAACCGTCTTCTGGAAAAAAAATAAGAATAACAAACCGCCCGCCGGAAAACACGGCGGGCGGTTCAGACCTTTGTCAAACATCCTATTGATTTGATGCTGCGGCAGTGAAACTGTCCTTCCGGGCAATGCAGCTGAATGGGATCGCGATAGCGGGTGTTACGATGCTGCCTGCGTCTTTCTCTCTCCCCTTTTCCGGGTCACACGGCTTACGAGCCAGTGCCAGCCAAGGCCCAGCGGGATGCTCAGAAGCCCCATCCACAGGTATCCCCAGCAGGGCTGCCAGCACCAGACTTTTTTCAGCAGTACCTCGATCCAGACGTTAAAAAGAAAAATTTCAAAGGAAGCGGCGCCCAGCGTTCGCAGTGGAGCAAACGCGGCGTTCTTTTCTCCACCCAGCCGGAACAGCCGACCCAGCCCCAGACACAGCGGCGGTATCATCAGAAAAAAGGGATACCAGTACATTCCCCCCGCTTCCAGCAGCTCGGGCTTTTTTTCTTCGACCAACAGCAGCGTGCCCAGCCCCAGCGCGAAACAGAGCGCCAGAAAAGCGGGCCGTGCAGCGCCGCGCAGGGGATTTTTCACTCTGCCCTGCTCCTCCATCGCAAGCCCCATACCCAGCACAAAAATGGGCAGGCGCGTCATCACCATCATGCGCGTACTGCCGAAATAGCTGATCCCCACGCCGAACGCCGCCGCCAGCAGCCAAAGAAGCGCCCCGAGCGGCCTGCGGCTGTTCTTCAGGCAGGCGTAGACTGCCGGGGCCAGCAGCAGCGTCACCAGCAGACAGGACGGATACCAGTTGATATTCAGCGGCGTGCCGGCCAAATAGCCCACCATCAGCACGTTGCCCGCGACCGTTTGCAGAATCTGCACCGGCGAAAGGTCAAACGCCGGAATCATCGTACACAGCCAGACAAGACAGACCGGCCAATAGGCAGGCAGCAGCCGCGCGGCCCGGCGGCGCAGGTACCCGCCCAGATCATCCGACCGGCTCAGGGACACGTACAGCCCATATCCGGACAGCAGCAGGAACACATCCACACCGGCATAGCCATGGAAAAGCAGTTTTTTCAGCAGTCCCTCCCCGATGGGAAGCTGCATATGGCACAGGATCACCCCTAAAATGGCCAGGCCTTTCAATTCGTTTCGAAAAAGGCTCAAATCGCTCCGTCGTTCCATGAACCGGCGCTCCTTTCGTGCAGTAAGCGGTAAACGTAGCAGAAACAGAAAGGAGAAAACTCGTTTTTCCTTTCTTTCTGCCTCCTAATAAAACCACAAAACCGCCGAAAATGCAATCCCGTCAGCGGTCTTCCCTTTGCAAACCATGCAAGGCATGATATAATAGACTGAACGTATCCGGGCGTCTGCCGCAGGGCGGCAGGTTTGCCCTATGCGTCCAGAAAAGGAGCGATGTCTCATGGATCGGGATCTTTCTACCGGAAGCCGGGAAGTGGCGCGGGCCGCGATTATGATCGCCATGACCCAAAGCCGGGAAGAGGAACAGCAATGCCGCAAAACGCTGGCGGAATCCGAAATTCGCTCGGCAGCGGCCGATTTCGGCGGAGACTTTCTCTCCGGCATGGTGCGTATTATCGAACGGGCCGTCGTCGCCGCCAAGCGGGAGGGCCTGATTGCGGAAGAACACGAGGAAGGCTGCGTGGCCGGAGCGGCCCGGGAGGCGCTGAGCCAGATCTCCTCCAAGGCGCTGGGGATGAGTGTGGGCGGAAAGATCGGCGTGGCCCGCTGCGGCGGCGATATCGCCGTGGCGCTCTTTTTCGGCGTGGGGCTGGGCCATCTGGATGAAATCTGCATCGGTCTGGCGCATCGCGCCATCTGACTGGCAGTTCTCTTTTTTCATCACATTACACAGGGGGATGGACGAACAATGCTGCTTACGATCGCTTTGGACGGCCCGGTCGGCGCGGGCAAAAGCTCCGTGGCCGACGGCGTGGCCCAGAAGCTGGGAATTCTGCATCTGGATACAGGAGCCATGTACCGCGCGTTCGCGTGGAAGGCGCTTCAGAAGGGCGTTTTGCTGGAGGATGAAGCGGCCCTTGAGTCTCTGACGGAGACCGGCCTGCCGGAGGTACGCTACGAAAACGGCGGGCAGCGCACCTATATGGACGGTCAGGACGTGACCGCCCTGATCCGCACGCCGGAGGTCAGCATGGCTGCCAGCACCGTTTCCAAGGCGGCGGCGGTGCGCCGGGCCATGGTGAAGCGCCAGCAGGAGCTGGCCTCCCGCCAGAGCATGCTGCTGGACGGCCGGGACATCGGTACCCGGGTGCTGCCGGACGCGACGGTGAAGTTTTACCTGACCGCCTCGCCGGAGATCCGCGCCCGCCGCCGTTTCGATGAAATGCAGCAAAAGGGACAGGAAGGCTCCTACGAAGAAGTGCTGGCCGACGTCGTCCGGCGGGATGAGCAGGATATGCACCGGGAGGTGGACCCCCTCCGGCCTGCGGATGACGCGCAGATCATCGACTCCTCCTACCTGACGCAGGAGCAGGTCGTGGAGGACATTGTGCGCCGCATTCGCCTGAAGCAGGGCCAGCGCCCGCCGCTGGCGGAAAAAATCACCCCCATGTACCGGGTGGCCCGCGGCATCGCATGGCTTCTGTGCCGCATATTCATGCCCGTCACCTATCACGGATTGGAAAACGCACAAGGCGACGCGCCTTACATTCTGATCTCCAACCACAACAGCATGGTGGACCCCATTCTGATCGCCTGGGGCTGCTTCCGTTACCAGATCCGCTTTCTGGGCAAAAAGGAGCTGGAATCCGTACCGATCCTGCGCTGGCTTTTCAGCAAGCTGAAAATGATTCCGGTGGATCGCCACAACATGGACATGCATGCCGTCCGCGCCTGTCTGAAGACCCTGAAGGAAGGCCATGTGCTGGGCATTTTCCCGGAAGGAACGCGGCATAAGAAGGGCGTGATGGAGGATCTGGAAAGCGGCATCGCCATGATCGCCCTGCGAAGCAAAGCGCCGCTGATACCGGCGTACATGACCGCCAAGCCCCGTCTTTTCCGGCGAATCCATCTCTATTACGGCGCGCCCATTCAGACCGCCGCTCTGGCAGAAAAGGGCATCAACAAGGAAACCTGCGATGAGCTTCTGGAAAATATCCGTCAGTGCTACCGGGATATGGTGCAGAAATACGGCGCAGACTTCCCCGGAAAGTAACGAAAGTAAATTTCTGATTTTTTTCTGCATTTTTTCTGATTTCCTTCGGATCAAAAAGAAGGAAATTGAAAAAACGCGGCGAATTGATACACGTGTATATCTGGAGGCGAACGGATGGGCATCGAGATCGCCCGGCATGCGGGCTTCTGCATGGGGGTTCGGCGCGCGGTAGACCGAACGCTGGAAGCAGCCGAAAGCGGCGAAGAAATCGTTACCTTCGGCGAGGTCGTGCATAACCCTCAGGTCATTGAAAAGCTGGAAGCCATGGGCGTATATGCGATTCACTCCTGCGAGGAGGCCACCGGTAAGACCGTCATCATCCGAAGCCACGGAGTCTCCCCCGATACCATCCGCCAGCTGGAGCAGACGGCCCGCCGGGTGATCGACCTGACCTGCCCCTTTGTCGCCAGACTGCACGAGGTAGTCTCCCGCTACAGCGCGGACGGCTCGCCGGTGATTCTCATCGGGCAGAGCGACCATCCCGAGGTGGTAGGTACCATCGGCTGCGCCGGAGGCCCCTGCTATACGATCTACACCCCCGAGGAAGCGGAACAGCTCCCGCCCCTGAAACGGGCGTTGGCCGTTTCCCAGACCACCTTCCCCCACGAGCGTTGGGAGGCTATCCTGCCGGTTCTCCGCGAAAGAGTGGAAGACCTGACCGTGCAGGACACCATCTGCACCGCTACCGTGCTCCGGCAGACCGAAGCGCGCCGTCTGGCGGCCTCGGTGGATGCAATGCTGGTGGTGGGCGGCAAAACCAGCGCCAACACCCGCAAGCTTTACGAGACCTGCAAGTCCATCTGCGGGCGCACCCTACTGGTAGAGCGCGCGGCGGATATTCCGCCGGGCTTTGCAAATATCCATTCGGAATCCATTGGAATCACCGCCGGCGCCAGCACGCCGGATTGGGCACTTAAGGAGGTTGTCACACGCATGACTGACAAGGAACAATTGGACCAGATCAACTCTGAGGAGGCCGAAAAGAACAGCTTTATGGCTGACGTGGAAGCGACTCTGGTTCGGATCAGACCCGGCCAGACCGTTGTGGGCAAGGTTGTCCAGATCACGGACGATGAAGTTTGCGTCAACATTGGCTTCAAGGCGGACGGACTGATCAAGCGCGAAGACCTGGTTACCCAGGATGTGAAGCTGGACGATGAAATCGAAGTGGAGGTCGTCAAGGTCAACGACGGCGAAGGCAATGTCTTGCTTTCTCAGCGCAACATCTTGAACAAAAAGGCCTTTGCCGAGCTTGTCGAAAAGTACAACAACGGCGAATACGTCGAGGGTGTGGGCAAGGAAGTCGTCAAGGGCGGCCTGATCTGCACCGTGAACGGCATCCGCGCGTTCGTGCCTGCGTCTCAGCTCTCCAACCGCTACGTGGAAAAGATCGGCGAGTTCGTCGGCAAGACCCTGAAGCTGAAGATCATCGAGCTGGACGAGCAGAAGAAGCGCATCGTCTGCAGCCGCCGCGCGGTGGTCAAGGAAGAAAACGAAGCCCGCAAGGCCGAAGCCTGGGCCAAGCTGGCTGAGGGCGAAGTGGTCAAGGGCATCGTTCGCCGCCTGACCGACTTCGGCGCTTTCGTGGATCTGGGCGGCGTGGACGGCCTGATCCATGTGACCGACCTGAGCTGGGCTCATGTGAAGCATCCCTCTGAAGTCGTCTCCCCCGATCAGGAAGTGGAAGTCAAGATCCTCAGCCTGGACAAGGAACGCGAGCGCATTCAGCTGGGTCTGAAGCAGCTGCAGCCCAAGCCCTGGGACACCGCCCCCGAGAAGTATCCCGAAGGCGCGATCGTGACCGGCAAGGTCGTCCGCATTACCACCTTCGGCGCCTTCGTGGAACTGGAGCCCGGTATTGACGGTCTGGTACACATCAGCCAGTGCGCTCCTACCCGTATCAACAAGGTGGAAGACGCTGTGAACGTGGGCGACGAAGTGACCGTGAAGGTTCTGGCCATCGACCCCGCCGCCAAGCGCATCAGCCTGAGCATCCGCGCCCTGCAGGAGCCCGAAGCGGCCCCCGTGCAGGAGGAAGAAGTCGTTCCTACGCTGGATAACAGCGAGGAAGCGGTCGCCGTGGATATCGACGCCGTAGGCGCTGCTCTGGAAGCCGAAGCGGAAGCTGCGGAAACCAACGAATAATCTTCGCATCTGCGAAACGCCGCTCCGAACCCTACGGAGCGGCATTTTCGTGTCGTATCTGTTGTATCTGAAGGAGGAATCCCCCAATGGAACGCACCTACATCGCGCAGGCGCTCACCATGGCCGGTCAGACCGTCAAGGTGCAGGGCTTTGTGGAAAACAACCGCAACGGCAAGTCCATGGCCTTTATCGTGCTGAAGGACATCACCGGCAAAATGCAGATCACCGTGGAGAAGGAAAAGCATCCTGATCTTTGCCCCGCGCTGGATCAGCTCACCGGCGATTCCGTCATCACCGTGGTGGGTCAGGTGAACGCCAACGAATATGTAAAGCTCAACGGCGTTGAGCTGATCCCCGAGAGCATCGTGATCGAAAGCATCGCCGATCCGCTGCCCATCATCCGGGAAGAAATCCCCGCCACGAAGAAGCATCAGGCGGTGGAACGCTCCAGCATCGACCAGCGCATCGACTACCGCTGGATCGACCTGCGCACCGATAAGAACCAGCTGATGTTCAAGGCCCAGACCGCGCTGGTGGCGGCGCTGCGCCAGTTCCTGCTGAACAATCATTTCATCGAGATCCACACGCCCAAGCTGATCGCCGCGGCCAGCGAGAGCGGCGCGGACGTGTTCGAAGTCAAGTACTTCGACCGGAAGGCCTATCTGGCGCAAAGCCCCCAGTTCTACAAGCAGATGGCCATGGCCAGCGGTTTCGACCGTATCTTTGAAGTAGGCCCCGTGTTCCGCGCGGAGAAGTCCTACACCAGCAAGCACACCACCGAATTTACCGGTTTCGACCTGGAGTTCAGCTACATCAACTCCTTCCGCGACGTCATGAAGATGGAAGAAGAGCTGCTGACCTACGCCCTCAAGGCCGTGAAGGAAGCCTACGGCGAGGACATCCAGCGGGAATTCGGCCCGGAAGTCATCGTGCCCACCACGCCCTTCCCCGTGGTCAAGCTAGCCGACCTGTACGACGCGCTGGAAAAGGAATACGGCTACACCGTGCCCGAATCCGAAAAGGGCGACCTGACCACCGAGGCCGAGCGCCTGAGCTACGACTGGGTGAAGAAGCACTACAATCATGAGTTCCTCTTCATCACCGATTACAGCGCCGAGAAGCGCGCCTTCTACCACATGCGGGACGAAAACGGCGTGCCTATGGGCTACGACCTGATCTGGCGCGGCGTGGAAATCACCACCGGCGCGCAGCGTGAGCATCGCTACGAGCAGCTCAAGGCGCAGGCGGACGAAAAGGGCCTGACCGAAGACGTGAAGTTCTATCTGGAGTTCTTCAAGTACGGCTGCCCGCCCCACGGCGGCTTCGGTCTGGGCGTGGACCGTCTGACCATGCTGCTGCTGGGCCTGAACATCAAGGAAGCCATGTTCATCTTCCGCGGCCCCAACCGGCTGAATCCGTAAAATACGCATAACAAAAGCCGCCCGGCGGGGAAAAATCCCGTTGAGCGGCTTTTCTTTTACACCTGGCTCAAATCATCCAGCGACATGGTAAAGCTGTTCACAAACAGCTTGAGAAAGGCTTCGACCTCTGGAAGATCGCTCTTTTTCAGGCTCTTCCAGATGGTTTCCTTGGCCTGCAGAAATTCCCGGTTGCCCAGCTTTTCCTCCGTGACGCACTTCAGGTAGGCGCTGATGCGGTCGGCGGCCTTCACCAGTTTCCATTCTACGCTGCTTTCATCCGGCTGGAGATAGGGCGCGAAGCCCCGCTTCATATCCTCCGGCAGCATGTCCAAAAGCTGCTGGCGGGCCGTAAATTCGATCTCCTGATAGGCGTCCTGAATGGCGGGATTCTTGTATTTGATGGGGGTGGGCAGATCGCCGGTGATGGCCTCGCTGGCGTCATGATACATTGCGATCACCGTCACCCGCTCCGGGTCCACCTGACGGCCGAAGCGTTCCCGGCCAAGCATGGCCAGTCCGTGGGCGATCATTGCCGTCTGCATGCTGTGTTCCATATCGTTTTCCGATTCCGTATTGCGCATCAGCCCCCAGCGGCGGATCAGCTTCAAACGATCCAGATAGGCAAAAAAGGGATAATCCATTTCATGCTCCTTTGTCAGCCAAAAACGGCTTTTGTGTTTGCCCGGCTTGAAACGGGCGCTCCCCTATTATAGCATTCTCCGTCGAGCGGACACAACCGCAGGATGTTGCGGCCCGTTTTCCACACAGACACAAGACAGCGCCGCCTGTGTACCAGACAGGCGGCGCTGCGGAATTGGAGTTTCCCTAAGCACTATCGTGCGTAGAGACGGCTTTCGTCCAGTCAGAAGGACGTCAGGCGGCTTTCTGAGATTTGAGGTCTTCGCCCAGCCAGTAGCGCTTCAGGGGCTTATAGCTCAGAGCGGCCACGATGCTGGTGATGACCATTTCGGGCACCATGTAAGAGCCGTTGTAGGCGATGGACCACACGGCGGGTGCCCAGCCAAGGCTGTTGGGCCACAGCACTTCCCAGATCAGCAGGCCGCTGAGGAAGTGGCACAGAAGCCGCAGGGCGAAGGTGAACACGATACCCACCACAATGGAGGCGCAGCGGTTCTTGATAACGCCGTTAAAGCAGGCGGAAAAGCCAATGACGGTGTAGGCCACCACATAGTCCAGCAGGATAATGCCGACGGCGGTCAGTGCGTCGGGCGCGTACTGAACGTTATTCAGGCCCAGCAGCAGCTGGATCAGGCTGTACAGCAGCGCGGAGCCTACGCCCCACTTGGTGCCATGGCGATGAGCGATCATGACCAGCGGCAGCATGCTGCAGAAGGTGATGCCGCCGCCCAGCGCCCATGCGCCCTTGAACTCGAACAGGCTCAGTACCGTACCCACGGCCACCAGAATGGCGCACTCCACCAAACGGCGAATGGTTTTGGAATCCATGGTTTCTTCCTCCGTTTCCCGTATCAACTAAAATGCCCACCCTGCCAGCATGCAGCGTGAGCCATCAAGAAACGCGGATTTCATTGATTCCTACGCCGGCATTACCCGGATCAGGTTCGAGGGTCCCGGGCTTCGCCCGATCTCAGCCAGCCCTGTTTGGCCAGCACCCCTGCGCTCTTGGGATGAGCACGGCGTTATTATACAAAGGATGCCCTCATTTGTCAATCCTCTTTTTTCGTGCTACAATGGGGCGACCCAAAAAGGAAGGGAGCCGGTACCATGGAAACATGCTACATTGTTGGGGCAGGGGATTTTACAGCCCGCGATTTGACGCCTGACGAAGGCGACCTGCTGATCGCCGCAGACGGAGGCTATAACTGGCTCCTGCAAAGCGGTCTGACGCCTCAATTTTTGCTGGGCGACCTGGATTCGCTGGGCCGTCTGCCTGCTCTGCCGCCGGAAACGCGCCTGCTGCGCTACCCGGTGGAAAAAGACGATACCGACACGGCGCTGGCGCTGGAAGAGGGCTGGAATCGAGGCTACCGTTCCTTTGCCCTGTACGGCTGCGGCGGGGGCCGTCCCGATCACTTTCTGGCCAATCTGCAAACCATGGCCCGCTATGCCCGGATGGGCGCGCAGATCCGCCTGACTGATCCGGGCTACGATGTGTTCGTCCTATACAACGGAACGATGGAGCTGCCCCCTCGCCCGCGTAATACGCTGGTCAGCGTTTTCTGTCACGGAGACCAGGCCCGGGGCGTTACCCTCGAGGGGCTTCAATACCCTTTGAACGACGCGCCGCTTACCTGCGATATTCCGCTGGGCGTCAGCAATCACTACGTCGGGGAACGGCCGCGCATCAGCGTCCGGGAAGGAACGCTGATAGTAATCGTTTATCAGGATCAGCAATAAAAGCGGCGCGGAGTCTGATGCTCTGCGCCGCTTTTTATTGGAAAGATTTTCGTTTTCAGACAGTCTTCACGTCCGCTACCATCATATCGTTGCTGATGATGGTCACGCGGCTGCCCAAAGGCAGATCGGGCCATTCCTTTTTCAAATCAAAATAATACAGCCGGTCGTCCTTGCCGTCGTCCTTTTCGCCGATGTTGATCATCACCGGGCGGCACTCAATACCGTTCTTTTCGCAGACCTGCTCCCCCACTTCCTTCAGCAGACCCGTGTTTTCATGCCGGCGGCCATGAAGCATGTTCTGCACATGGCGTTCGTAAAAGATCACCGGCCGGACGCACAGGCCGAAGTAGAACAGGAAATACACGCCGCCCACCACCGTCAGCGCCGCGGTCAGCCGCCACAGCGTATCACTGCGGTTTGTCTGCCCGTAGACAAAAATCGCGATGGCTGCGGCCAGCAGCACCGCCGCCGGAACGATTGCGATCCAGAGCCGTTTCTGTTTCATTTTTGCGACGTTTTGCAGTTCTTCGTCTGTATACATGTTTTCACCCTCTGGCTTCCGCTGATTTTTCATCTTTTGTTTTGATGTGCTGCATGAGCTTGATGGTCACGAAGAACAGCCCCAGCACCAGAAATACGCCCAAAAGGCCGATGACGGTCGTCAAAAGCCCTTTGGTCATCAGCGGCAAAGACGCCAGATTTCCCGCGGCAGCGTCCGCCGCAGTCAACGCAAACAATGATTTCATCTTTGAATTCCTCCTGCCTTCAGCGCTTACCACACATTACCCAGC
>CAKUCE010000102.1 GCA_934643535.1 uncultured Clostridia bacterium
CCCTGCACCGTGGCCGTCAGCTGGTCGTCTACGTATTCCACCAATACATCCACCGTATAAGACGCGCCGTCATACGTAACATGCGACAGATCGCCCTGTACCTCTCGGATGGTATAGCGGTGCAGCCCCACGTCCTCGTGACGGTACTCGATATAGTTGAAGGCGATGCTGCCGTCCGCGTGATTGACGCCCCGGGAAACCTCCGTGCCTTGTTCGTCCGTGACGATAAAATGGAACTCGTTGGCCAGCAGGGCGCGGCCCTCCAGCAGCTTGATTCCCTTCAGCTGGATGGACGTTTGCACGGGCATTTCCGCCAGACGGGTACACAGCACATTCTGATACTGTTCATTGCGGTTGCGGTACAGATCCAGCTGATAACCGAGCGGCAGGGTATCCAAGGGCGTAATCAGCTCCTGATAAGCTGCCCACGCCCCGGGATAGGTATCAAACGGCTGATACTGCTGGTAATGCTGGGAAATATCCAGCGAGTCCGTATAATACCAGACCGCCAGCTGCGTAATGCAGCGGAAGGTGGCACGGGTTAGACCGTATTTTTCCATCAGGCCTGATCCGTTTTGTGGGAAACCCTGATAGCAGACGGACAATATGGCCTTTTTGAACGCTTCGGGTTCCATGACCCGGACGTTTTCGTCGGTCATTTGGTAGAACTCTTCCGCCGTGGCGCTTTCGATCTTGTACACGGTCTGTCCGCCCTCCTGCCAGGTAGGCGGTACTTTCTTCGAGGCGTTGTAACAGTACGCTACGCGATCCTCTCCGTTGTTCCGGACGTACAGCGGATCTGAATACTTGTATTCCTCCCGGTCGCCCGTGAAAACAATGAATGATTCATCCGCAGCGGCAAGGCCTGTTGGAATGACCATCGTCAAAACAATGAACAAAGCAATCAGAAACTGAACGGCGCTTTTCACACCCATCCTCCTTCCAAGTATAAAATGTGACATTATTTTAATAAATAGAAAACGAAATTGCAATATGTAACAGAATTTTTTGGAGAAAAATTTTCAAGCTATATGGGAAAAACGGTGGAAAAGGAACGGAACTGCGGCTGTTCAGCCCATTGCTCATGAAAAAAACAAGGCTCCTCCGTCAGGCCGGAGGAGCCTTGTTTCATAACCCCATATTTTTGCGCATATGGACCAGCGCGTTCTTTTCCAGCCGGCTGACCTGCGCCTGCGAAATGCCGATCTCGCTGGCGACCTCCATCTGGGTGCGGCCCTGATAAAACCGCAGCTTCAGAATGTGCCGTTCCCGCTCGTTCAGGCGGCTCATGGCGTCCTGCACGCCGATCTCGTCCAGCCAGCCGTTGTCCGGCTTGCGCTCGTCGGTGATCTGATCCATGATGTACAGCGAGTCTCCCCCGTCGTTGAACACGGGCTCGAACAGGCTGACCGGGTCCTGAATGGCCTCCAGCGCAAAGACCACGTCCTCCCGGGGCAGGTGCAGGGCCTCGGCCAGCTCGTTCACGTTGGGCTCCCGGCCCAGCTTTTCGGACAGCTGATCCCGGGCTTTCAGGGCCTTGTAGGCAATATCCCGCAAGCTGCGGCTGACTCGGATGGCGTTGTTGTCCCGCAGATACCGGCGAATTTCGCCGATGATCATGGGCACGGCATAGGTGGAAAAGCGCACGTTCAGCGTGGTATCGAAATTGTCCAGCGCCTTGATGAGCCCGATGCAGCCCACCTGAAACAGGTCGTCCACGTTTTCGCCCCGGTTGCCGAAGCGCTGAATAATGCTCAGCACCAGCCGCAGGTTTCCCCGGATGAACTCCTCCCGGGCGTTGAGATCGCCGCTGTGTACCAGCGGAAACAGCTCGCGCATGCGCTCGTTGGTCAGAACGGGCAGGGTAGACGTGTCCACACCGCAGATCTCCACCTTGTTGATCGCCATATTGGTTTTCCTCCCTTGCTGGCTTCCAACAGGAAGTATGGGCAAAAGGGAGGATTTTCATTCCGGGTCGGGCGGAAAGGACAATCAAAGGGAAAAACCGACAGAAAACAGGGATTTTCCAACGGAAAATCGAAAAATATACCTGTCACAAATGGAGCTTGCGGACTCTTTTCAGAAAGGGGAGAAGCGTGATGACAAAGGAGACCGAAACCCTCCGCCAGTGGATCGCGGAGGCAAGGAATCTTGTATTTTTCGGCGGTGCGGGTGTTTCCACTGCCAGCGGTATTCCGGATTTCCGCAGCGCTCATCAGGGCCTTTACAATACTCCCGGCGGCCGCAGTTATGAGGAGATGCTCTCCCATGAATATTTTATCACTCACCCGGACGAATTCTGGGATTTCTACCGCCGGGTGATGCTTTACCCGGACGCCAAACCCAACGCCGCCCATCTGGCACTGGCGGAACTGGAACGCCGGGGCAAGTGCAAAGCGGTGATCACCCAGAACATCGACGGCCTCCATCAGACGGCGGGCAGCCGGAAGGTGCTGGAGCTTCATGGCTCGGTTCACCGCAACCGCTGTATGAAATGCGGACATTTCTACCCGCTGGAGCCGCTGCTGCAGGGGGAAGGCGCGCCCCGCTGCCAGTGTGAAACCGCCCACGGCCCCTGCGGAGGCATTATCAAACCGGAGGTCGTCCTCTACGGTGAATCGCTGGACGACGCGGTGATGGAGGAAGCCCTGAACGCCATCGCCCGCTGCGACCTGCTGATTGTCGCGGGAACGTCGCTGGTCGTGTATCCTGCCGCCGGACTGATCCGCTATCGCAGTCCCCGCTGCCGTCTGGTCCTGCTGAACCGGGACGCCACCGATTACGACCGTTCCGCCGGTCTGGTGGTGCGGGAGGATCTGACGCAGGTGCTGCGGGACGCGGCACAGGAACCGGACGTCCGATGAAGCGCGGCGTTGCAGCGAAAAAACGGAATAAGAGAAAAAGCGTTCCGGATGTGGGAACCGGTTCGTAAAAACCCCGTAACCAGAAAGCCTCCCCGTGTAGGACGAAGTCCGAAGCTACACGAGGAGGCTTTGTTCTGACCGGGCCTTTATTCGGCAGTCGGGACGCTGAGCCGGCTGAACAGATCGGCAAAAAGCGCGTCGCGGCGAACCATATACACGTAGCGGCACAGCGGACGGCGGGAATCCTGACTGTAATGATGATCGTACTGCGGAATGGGCGTGGGGATCAGCTTATCCTGCATAAAGCTGCCGTCCCGGTTCAGGATCCAGCCGACGGTGGTCACATCCCAGATCACCCGGCTCCAGACCTTGCCTTTGGCGTAAGTATTCGCCTCGTCCACCGTCTGCTGGACCAGATAATCGCAGAGCGGATTGCGGCCCCGCAGCCAGAATTCCAGTTCCGGCCCTGTGGTGGTAAAATGCGTCACCACGCCCTGACAGGGCAGGATCACCAGCGGAACGCCGGAATCAAAGACCACCCGGGCGGCGGCTACATCCTGCAGCATGTTAAACTCCCGGTTGTCGGGCCAGTCGATGGCGTTTCCCCCCAGCCAGACCAACACCATACGGTCGGCGATCTCCGGCTTCAGCAGCAGCGCCGAGGCCACGTTGGTGATCGCGCCGATGGCCGCCACATACAGAGGCTCCTCGGTGGTGTGTTCCATGGCCAGCCGCGCCAGCGCCTCCGCCGCGTCGGACACGACCGGAGTCTTTTCATCCGGCAGATAATCGGTGGAGCCGCGATACACGGGCACTTTCTCCTCCGCCAGCCTCAACAGATGCAGAATCTCCTGATAGCTTTTTTCCATACCGTCGGCCGGGCCAGTGGAGCGCTCGTTCTTGAAGGGGGCAGCGCACAAGGCCAGCAGGCGTACCCGATCGGGCGCGCGCAGGGCGTAGGAAATGGCAAACTGATCGTCAATTTCATTATAAGCGTCGGTATCGATCACCAGATCGACAAGCGTTTGGGGCGTTTCCAGCATGCGCAGGCGCTGCTCCATGGTCAGCATCGTCCATCGTCCTTTCTCTTAAAGCAACCGTGTGGGATAACGGGGTATCCATTCTTTAATCGTTGAAAAGCCGTTTTCAAAAAGCAGGAATTACTATAAAGCAGCGACTATCGCTTGTCAAGAAGAAGTTATAAAGGACTGTTTTCAGGCACTGCGGTATCCATCCGTTGTTCAGCGGTCGGCCCGCTTTTTTCGTTTGTCAGCCATTCCCATCATTCAAAACGCCTCTTTCTGCAAACAATGCTTTCGTGCAATGCAAAGCAGAAAGAGGCGTTTGGAAGCATGAAGGAGCAACGGAGACAGAAACAGGCGGGACGAAAGAAAAAGCTGATAGGCTGGCTGTTGAGCGCCTTTTGGCTGCTGGGCTTTTATTCGCCTCAGGCGGACGCGCTGCGGCAGTTGCCGGAGCGGCTGGTCATCGCCTCCGGACAGGAGACGGCGGCGGAGCTTCCCTTTCCCCTGCGGTTGACGGCGGATGAGCCGGACATACAGGCCCTTTCTCCCACCGGCGACACGCTGGCGAACGCATCGGAAACCAAGGCCACCGTCAGTCTGCTGGGACTCATCCCTCTCCGGCAGGTCACGGTGGAGATCCGGGATGATCTGCGCCTGTATCCGGGCGGCCAGGCGGTTGGCGTGGCGCTGCAAACCGAGGGCGTTCTGGTCGTAGGCACCAGCGACCTGACCGGCGCTTTCAGCCCGGCGCGGCTGGCGGGCCTGAAAGCCGGGGACGTCATCACGCAGGTCAACGGCAAGCCGCTCCACAGCATTGAGGAACTGACGGCGCTGGTAAATGAAGGCGGCAGCCGGGCCATGCCCCTGACCGTCCGCCGCGGCGACGGCGAGCTTCGGCTGACGCTGGAGCCCCGTCAGGACGGGGCCACCGGCAGCTATCGAATCGGCGCGTGGGTGCGGGATTCCACTGCCGGGGTAGGCACGCTCTCCTTTTACGGGCAGCTAGAAGAGGGCGGCTCCCTGCGCTACGGCGCGCTGGGCCACGCCATTACCGACGCGGACACACAGCAGGTGCTGACGCTTTCCCGGGGCGAGCTGATGGAGGCGGACGTGGTAGATGTGCGGAAAGGGCAGGCCGGCGTTCCGGGCGAACTGAAGGGCAGCTTTCTCCGAGAACACCGGGTGCTTGGCAGCATCCGTCTGAACAATCAGTTTGGCATTTACGGCCAACTGGACGCCGCACCCGCTCACCCGCTGTACCCGGAGGGGCTTCCCATCGGCCGCAAGGACGCCGTTCACACCGGCCCTGCTTCCATCCTCTGCACCGTAGACGGCACCTCCATGAAGGAATACGCCATTGAGATCGCTGAAGTCGCCCGTCAGACCTCCCCCGCACAGCGCAGCATGGTGCTGCGGGTCACGGACGACCGGCTCCTTCAGAAAACCGGCGGCATCGTACAGGGCATGTCCGGCAGCCCCATTCTTCAGGACGGCCGGCTTATCGGGGCGGTGACGCACGTATTCGTCAACGATCCTACCATGGGCTACGGTTTGTTCATCGAATGGATGCTGCAGCAGGAATAAAATTTTCCCCGCGCTCAGAGGCTGTTTGGACTGTACCCGAAAAAACGGACAGTCCAATGCTGCGGCAGGTTTTTTATGGTTTATCTTATTTGTCAACTGCCGTGCGGGCGTACCAAGGGGGCTTCCCTCAAGGTAAACCGCCGGACCATGCCGCTTTCCAAGCCCCACAATCAAAACCGCAGAAGGCGTTATTCCTCCTGCGGTTTTGATTGTGCTGACTTTTCTTCTGACGGCCTCAGTCCTGTCAGAAAGCGGGAGACGATCAGCCTGCGGCCGTCTTCCTCCACCGCGATAACCCGGGTGGAGGCATATCCTGCGGCTTCCCCTTCTGCGGTGCGGTATTGATCCTCCGGCACGGGATGCCGTCTGGGCGGCGCGGCGGTGGGAACCACCTCCACGTCCAGAATGCCGCTGGAATGCAGAATCGCCAGGGCCACCTCGGCGGGCAGCCCCAGCAAATGCTCAAAGGTCAGGCGCATCAGACCTCCATGATCTCCTTTTCCTTCTGGGCGCAGATAGCGTCGACGCCCTTGATGGCCTCGTCGGTCTTCTCCTGAATTTTCTTTTCGGCCTTGGCCCGGTCGTCCTCGGTGATCTGGCTGTCCTTTTCCAGCTTCTTCACCTGCTCCATGGCGTCCCGGCGGATGGAGCGAATGGCCACCTTCGCGTCCTCTGCGCTCTTGCGGACCATCTTGGTCAGCTCCTTGCGGCGCTCCTCGTTCAGTTCGGGGATCACCAGCCGGATCAGCTTGCCGTCATTGGAGGGGTTCAGCCCCAGGTCGCTCTTCAGGATGGCTTTTTCCACCAGCGGCAGGGCCTTCTGATCCCACACGTTGATGACCAGCATCCGGGGTTCGGGCGAGGACACGTTGCCCATCTGGTTCAGGGGGGTCTGCACTCCGTAATAATCCACCATCACCCGATCCAGAAGCTGCGGATTGGCGCGTCCGGCGCGGATGGAACGCAGTTCCGTCTGATAAACGGAGGTGGTCTTCTTCATTTTTTCCGTGGCGTTGTCAATCACCTGCTGGTACATTCGGTTTCCTCCCTTGGCTTTATCAACAAAAATTGCTGAATAGCAGTTTGAATTACCTCTATTGTATCGCTTTTTCGGCTAAAAGGCAAGATGGGAGTTGCGTTTCAGACGGGGGTTTGTGGTATACTGTGGCTGTAAACATTCCGTCCGTCGCTTCGGCGGCTTTTTCCAAAGGAGGAAGTGTCAACTTTGAAATGGTTTTCTTTTCCCCGTCTTTTCCAGCGGGGAAACGGGAAAAAAGCGCCGTCCCGGCCTGAAGAGACGGCTGAGGCCCGGCAGACAAAGCAGCCTGACGAAACGAACGTGCGGCGCGAGAAGCTGCCGTCCCCGGATAAGGGCCGCGGCCCCATCACCCATTGCGACCTCGCCCGGCTTTCCAGCCTGACTCTTCCCTTTGAGGGAGATCCCTTTTTCCGAATGCGGCCGCCCTTTTCCAAGGAGGCGGCGGAGCTGTCGCTGGAACTGGCGCAGATGACCTATACGCTGGATCTGGAGCCGTGGGAACAGGCGGGGTGGAACGACTTTTCCATCCAGATCGATAATTCGCTCAAAAGCGGCATCAGTCATTCCGACGCGGCCAGCGGCGAGGCTATGCGCCGCATCGTGGACGCGTGGAAGCTGGGGGCCGCCAAGGCGGCACTGAACGCCCAGAATCCGGTTTCGCAGGTATTGAGCGCCCTGCGGCAGCGGGAACGCAGCGATACCATCAAGGCCGTCTGCATGGCGCATCCCGGAGACGACGGGCAGATTATCATCGCCATCGGCTTCATGGGCACCGGCAAGCGGATGTACGACTGGATCTCCAACCTGCGTTTTTCCACGGAGGAGGGTTTTCACCGGGGCTTTTATCAGCTTTGCACCTTTTTTGAGGAAAGCTTGGATCGGATTGTCTTCCCGGCCACGGCGGCCCGTCTGGGACTGGAAAAGCTGACGCTGGGCGATATTCTTTCGGATATGCGCTCCCTGCGCAGCCCCTACCGGCTGTGGATGGCGGGACATAGCCAGGGCGGCGCGGTGATGCAGGTTTTCGCCAGCAGGCTCATCCATCAATGGGGCGTACAGCCTCAGAATATGGTGGGCTATGGATTTGCTTCGCCTACGGTGGCCACCGGGCGGCTTCTGTACGACCCGGCCAGTTATCCGCTGTATCATCTGCTCAATTCCGACGATCTGGTGCCCCGGATGGGCGGGCTGCTGCATCTGGGCCTGTGCATGGAATATCCGGCGGACGACGCGCTGCGGGCGGCGGCCTATGGGCTGGATTCGCTGGGCATCAACGAGGAAGCCTACCGCAGGCTGACGCCGTACCGGGACGCCATGCAGGATACCGGCAGCGTACTGACCATTCTGTATGCCTTTCTGGCGGCGCTTCGGGAACACATGGAGGAAAGCGAGCCGGGCAAGCGGCTGGAGCAGCAGCGGCTGCTGAGCTGGATCGGTCGGGCGCTGTCCTTTGCGGGCGAAAAAGCCTCCGACGGGCTGGACTGGGCGCTTCTGCGCATCCGGGAGGGCTATGAGGACCTGATGCAGGCTTCCCTGCCCACTCGAAAGATCCATTCGCTGATCGACGAATTCCGCACGCTGTTCCGGGAGGTGCCTCTGCGGCGCATCCTCAGCGCCATTGCCGCCCACGGCGAACCGCCCCACCATATCATGCGGGAAAAACAGCCCGGAGCCTATGCGTGGATCGTGGCAAACGGACTGGACAGACTGCGGCCCTTCGTCTGGACCCTGCAGCCCGGACAGACGCCCCGTCGCAGCTATGCGGACGGCAGGAACGAAAACAGCGCCGTCTGGACCGAATATCCCGTGCGGACAAGCCGCCGCCGTCGTTCCGCCCGGCACGGGGAACCCCGCGGCATTCTCCGGCACAGCTATTCGGCTCTTCGACGGAAAAACCGGGCGTAGGAGCGCCAGCTTCAGAAAACGGAGGGCGGCGGCGCTGTTACTGACCCGGAAAAAGTGCTATACTAATCTTCGACATTTCGGAATACAAAAGACAGGGAGGGAGAATCATGGGTCAGGAACGGGGCGGGTTTCTGCATCCGGCGGGCGCTTTGTCCAAGCGGGAAAAGACCGGACCTTCTTCCTCGCCCGCAAGGCCGGAAGAGCCGCTGTATCCCTCCAACGATCCCTGGGAGGGGCGGGTCCCTGCCGGCTGGAAGAGCGCTTCCTCTCACCCGGCCCGGCCCGGCCGGCGTCCGCCGCTGACTCCGCCCAAGGCAATGAAACAGCCGGATGCTTCCGCAACGGCGCAGCCTCCTGCGGCTTCCCCGGCATGGCTGACCGAGGAGGACTGGGAGATGGAACGCTTCGGTCGTCTGGTCCGGCGGGAACGGAAGGAGCCTTCGAAGCCCGTTTCTCCGGCCAAAGAACGGACGGTGCCTGAAGACGGGCAGGAGAGAAGCGTTGCTCCGGAAATTGCGGAAGCGATCCCTCCGGGCGAAAGCACGCCGCCTGCGCCTGCCGTTTCCGGGACGGCGAGTCTTGTTTCGGAAGAGGAAACACGGCTGTTTTCCGACCTGCTGGGGCCGGACGCGCTGTCCCTGCTGGAGGACCCGGAAGACTGGCCGGAGGACGGAGAGGACGCGCTTCCTGACGAGCAGATCCCGGAACCGGCTGCGGTGCCCGTTTCCCTGCTGCCTGAGACGCGCACCCGCCGGAAGTGGCCGTGGATCGCGGCGGTCTCGGCGGCTGTGCTGACGGCCGGGGGCATAGCGCTGTGGAAGACGGGCCTGTGGAATCGCCTGCTGGAGCGGCTTTCCTGATCTTTCAGATCCGGACGAATCATTTTCTCGAAAGGAGCCGTTGCATTGCGGATACGGACGTCCTATGAACTGCACACGGGCAAGCTGACGAAACCGGTGGTTTTCGGGGTGGTCAGCGACCTTCACGATGAACCCTATGAGGATCTCTGGCCCCTTTTGGAGGGCTGCGACGCGCTGCTGGCGCCGGGGGATATGGTGAACCGCTATACGCAGACCGCCGATCGGGGCATTGCCTTTCTGCGGGATGCGGCTCGTCGGCTGCCCACGTTTTTTTCGCTGGGCAACCATGAAACGAAAAGCAAATCGTTCCGTTCCCTGATGCGGGCGCTCGAAAGCACAGGCGCGGAAATTCTGGTCAACCGTTACGTACCTTTCGGCGAATGCTGGATCGGCGGCTGGTACGATCCGGCCATTGTTCAGGCGCCGGACTGCATGGACGAATTTGAAAAGCTGCCGGGGTGCCGGGTACTTCTGTGCCACAAGCCGGAGCATTATCTGAAATTCCTGCGCGGCCGGGAGGTGGATCTGGTGGTGGCGGGGCATGCCCATGGCGGGCAGATCCGCATTGGCTCTCAGGGCCTGTACGCCCCCGGGCAGCATTTTTTCCCCAAATACACGAAGGGGGTCGTGGATGGACGGCTGGTGATCTCCGCCGGAGCCGGGAATCCCTGCGGCATGCCCCGGTGGGGCAATCCCTGCGAAGTGCTGAAAATTACGCTGGATTAAAACGCGGGAAAAAGAGACGGAGAAGATGAATTCCTGTCTCAGACAAATGTTTTCTCCAAGGCTGCGCAAAAGTTTTTTCTGGAGAAAAGCTTGATTTTCAACACTTTCCGGCAGAGAACAGAAAAAAGTTGAAATTTTTTGAAAAAAGTTATTGACAACAGGGCGGGTTTTGAGTACAATATCCATCGTCGCCTGTGTGGGCACGCTACAGGACGGGGTGTAGCGCAGTCTGGTAG
>CAKUCE010000103.1 GCA_934643535.1 uncultured Clostridia bacterium
GCGGGCGGAGCAAAGGGCTTTCCGCTCGCCCTTTGGAATCCTTCGGGCACCGAAGTTAGCGAGAAACCCATAGGATAGCAAGTCCCAACCCGCGCCGTAGTCGGCGCGTCAATCCCCATCGGGAAAAAGGGACTGCGCCTGCGAGCGCACTAGGTGCTTTCCTCGGGTCAAACCATCCGCGTGGCCCGCCCTGCCATGCGCTCCGCTTGTTGTTCGCCAGAACCCAAATTGGCCGCGCAGACCGCGCGGCCAATTTTTTTATTCTTCTTCAAACGCAACGCTCAGATGATAATTTTCCTCCGCCGCGTCCTCAAAGACCCGCTTCAGCCGGGGCAGATATTCCTCCATCTTTCCCTTGCCTCGATGCGGCAGCACCACTACCAGCGATAACTCCTCCGTTTCGCTGGTCAGCTCGTCGTGCAGCGCGTCCAGATTCGCCCCATAATAGAAGGGAAATTCCAGCGTTTCCTTCAGATAACGATGCAGGGTGATTTTTTCCTCAAAATGCGTCAGATCCAGTCGAACTTCCCTCATTTTTTCTTTCCCTCCCCGGACTGCTTTTCTTCTTCCACGATCACCTCTACCGGCGTAAACGTCTGGTAGTGATCGTTCGTGTAGAAAATCAGACCGTCGTTGGAAAATACAATGCGTTCGCCGTTGCGGTAGCCGCCCTCGTAGTTGATGTCGCACTCCGTGTATTTGCGGCCCCTGGCCTCGGGCAGCAGACCCTCATAGTTGCCGAAACGATTTCCGCCGATGGAGCAGCCGGGAGCCACCTTGTCCAGATTGCCCTTGCGGTTGTCCCAGCCCAGATCCTCCGCGTCATATTTGCTGATGAAGTTGCCCGGCAGCTTTTCATACAGCGTCAGATAAACGGCCACCTCTTCCATGGTGGAATACCAGCCGTCCTCCTCCACGGGATAATCCGCCGCGTAAACGATCAGCTGCTCCGTTTTGGCATTGGTCTGCTTTTTGGAAGCCGCAAAGGCGGTGGTCAGACAGCCCAGCAGCGCCGCGGCGACCAGCAGAAGCGCCAGCAGCTTCAGCCCGAAACGTTTTTTCATCATTTTCCCTCTCCTTTTGTCCAAACGATTAGAAATGAATCACATTCGACCAGGCCTGGTTGCCCTGATCGTCGATCAGATGAACGCGAACAAAATCCTCGCCATAACGGGAACGGGGATAAACGATCTTCGTCATGCCGTCCCCCGTCTTGCACCGATCGTCGGACCATGCCAGATGAGACTCGAACACCGCGCAGGAAACCGGCGAACATTCCACGGTAACAACGTCGTTTTCCAGCGTGATCTGATGAATGCGCGGCCCCTGCGTGGCATAGAAGCGTCCCGCGTCCAGCGCCTCCAGAATAGCCTTCTGGCTCAGTTCCTCCGCCTGCACCATAATGTAGCTGCGGCATGCATCGCCGTTGTAGAAATGGCAGTCGTCCGCCGCCACATACCGGAAAAACACGCCGTTGGCGCTGGCCACGTCCAGAATGTTGGAGCTGTCCGCACGGGCTCCGTTCCACGGCGTGCCGGATACGGTGTTATAGATTTCCGCCGCCGTTACGTTTTTCAGACTGCCCAGCGTTTCCACCGTATTCAGCGACCAGTGAGGATGGGCCACGATGGCCCGTCCGCCGCAGGCCCTCATGGCGTCGATGCAGCTTTGCGGAGACTGACACCACTTTTCCCGCTGCTCCATAAAGGACTCGTTCATGCCGATGCCGATGATATGCAGCGCCTCGTGCGGCAGGGCGAAATCCATCTCCATGCCGGGAAGCATCAGCAGACTGCCCTCAAAATGCGCCTGTTCCGACAGCTTGCGGTGATCGGTCAGGACCAGAAAATCATAGCCTGCCTCCCGGTAAAGGGCGATCACTTCCTCCGGAGTGCGGCGTCCGTCGCTGCGGGTGGTGTGACAATGGGTATTTCCACGATAAAAGGGCTTGTCCTTCCAGAAAAGCTGCATTTGTATAGCCTCCTTTGCCGCCTTCGCCGGTCTTTTCGGCGAAACCAGCCCATCCATTATAGACCGTCGCGCCCGGAAAAGCAAGATTCCGGCGCGTTTCAGGGTTGGATGGACAGGAAAAGCACAATCTGCCGCCGGGGAAAAAGGCGCAAAAAAACAGGCGGAAAGAGATTTTCCGCCCGTGTTCCTGTTTGCAGGGAAACGCTTATCCCCGCAGCACTGCCGGATGTCCGTTCAGTGATAGCAGGCCGCTTTCCACCCGCAGGAACGTTTCCGGCTCCAGCAGGTTTTCATACCGGCCGTCCGGCAGCTCCACCTGCACCAGCGACGGCGCGCCCCGCAGGCAGAACGCCCCTGTCAGCCTTCTTTCGCCCTCTTTCCAGACCGCCAGCAGCGTGTCGTTCGGGCAGGCCCGAAGAGAGTAGGCACCGTGGGCCAGAATGGGTTCCTTTTTCAGCGCGGTCAGCCGCCGGATCAGCCCCTCCAGCGGAGCGGGCCCTTCCATGGGAATGGGATCCGCGTCGAACAGGTCGGGCCGGTGATCGTTCTCCCACTCCTGACCGCTGTACAGCAGCGCCGTGCCCTTCTGGAAAAACATCCAACAAAGCCAGTTCAGCCGGGTGCGGCGGTCGGGGAACAAATGCGCCATCCGGGGCCGGTCATGGTTTTCCAGAAAGCGCAGCTTGGCGTAGTCCGCAGGATACAGGCTCTCCTGCCGCTCCAAAGCCCTTACGTAATCCGTCAGCCCGGTTCTGCCCTGCACATAGGACAGAAAATCGCCGTAAATATCATAATCATAGCAAAGATCGAAGGCCTGATAGAGTTCGCCGTCGCTATGGCTGATCATGCCGCGGTTTCGGTTGTCCCGGATGAACTCCGGCTCCACAGATTCCGCCAGCCACAGGCAGCCCGGCCGCACCGTTTCCACCTCCCGGCGGGCCCGCAGCCAGAACGCAAGCG
Source organism: uncultured Clostridia bacterium (assembly GCA_934643535.1). Lineage (GTDB taxonomy): Bacteria > Bacillota > Clostridia > Christensenellales > Aristaeellaceae > Limiplasma. The sequence continues at coordinate 2,932 of CAKUCE010000103.1, forward strand.
GCACCAGCGGGGCCACGTCGCAGCGGAAGCCGTCCACGATCTCCGCCCATCTTTTCAGCGTCTCGATCTGGTAATCCCACAAGCCGGGGTTACGATAATCCAAGTCAATAATATCCGACCATTCGCCGATCCGATTGCCGAAGCTGCCGTCCGGCTTATGGTAGAACCATTCCGGGTGATGCTGCGCCAGCCACGAGTCCGGAGACGTGTGGTTGTACACCACGTCGATCATCAGCTTCATACCGTTGCGGTGGACGGTATCCGCCAAGCGGCGAAAGTCCTCCATCGTGCCGTATTCCGGGTTGACGGCCCGGTAATCCGCAATGGCATAGGGCGACCCCAGCGCGCCCTTGCGTTCTTTCTGGCCGATCGGGTGAATGGGCAGAAGCCACACTACATCCGCCCCCAGCGCCCCAATGCGCGGAATATCCTTTTCCACAGCGGCAAAGGTTCCGCCGTGATTGCGCACAAAGACAGAATAGATCGTCATATTGCGCAGTTCCATATTCATTCCTCCTCCCATTCAAAAACCAGCGCTTCGTTCAGAGGACAGGCCAATTCCACCGTCCGCCCGCCCTCATAGACCTTGCCGGTAAAGAAATGCTTCCAGCGGCCTTTGGGCAGATAGACCTTCCGCCCCTCCGACCCCTGCCGGACGATGGGCGCGACCAGCAGGCGGCGTCCCAGCAGATATTCGTCCCCGCAGCCAAGCGCCTGTTCGTCGTCCGGGAAGGCCAGACAGAGATGGGCCATCATGGGGCGGCCTTCCTGCACGCAGACCTGTGCTTCTTCGTAAAGCATAGGCCGCAGGCGTTCCCGCAGCCGGGCGAAAGCGCAGGCGATTTCCGCAATGGAGGGGTCGTTCCACCGGTCGGCCAGATTCCACGGGGAACGATCGTTGTTCCACGCCGCGTCGCCGGTGGCGAAGAACTGACCGTTTCGCGGCTCCGCGTGCCACTGCATCACCGGGCAGAAGCAGCCCATGGCCGTGGCCCGCAGGTACAGCTCCCGATCCGGAATCTCCCCGGCGAAGCCGCCGATGTCAAAGCTCCAGAACAGCACGCCGGACAACCCGGCGCTGAGGCCCGCGCTGAGCTGGCCCCGCAGTTCTTCCCATGTACTCAGCTGATCTCCGGCCCAGTGAATGGGCACGGTCTGGGCGCCCGTATACCCTGCACGGCTGAACGTCACGCCCGCAACGCCGCCTGACCGCATCCAGTCGTGATAGGCTTTCTCATATTGCATGGGATAGCGGTTGTGAGCCTCAACGCCCGGAGTGCCGTCCGCCAGACGGACGTCGCTGCCGAACAGGAACTCGCCGCCGTCGGTCTTGAACCCCTCCACGCCCATTTCCAGCAAGGGCTGACGCTTGTCAAACCACCAGCGGCAGGCTTCCGGATTGGTGAAATCCGGCAGAAGGCTTCCGGCGAACCATTTGTCCGGAACCACATAGGGCGAACCATCCTCGCGGCGCACCACATAGCCTTTGGCAATGGCTTCCTCCCAGTCCCTTTGAACGGGCTCCACCTCCGGGCAGTCGTTCAGCGCCTTCAATACGGGGATCTGCCACAGCACCAGATGCAGCCCATGATCCCGGATGCGCCGCACCGTCTCCGCCGGGTCGGGCCAGACGGCATTCCAGCGGTAGAAAGTGCTTTCATCGCTCCACGCTTCCAGCACCATAACGGAGGCCGGACAATCGTACTTTTTCAGCATGGAAAGCTGCTCGTCCACGTCCGCGTCGCAGTGCCAGCCGTTGGCGCTGATCCACAGTCCGAAGGCCCATTCCGGCGGCAGCACACATTCGCCCGTCAGGTCCAGATAGGCCCGAAGCTGGGCGGCCGGCGTTCCCAGCAGCAGATGATCGGCGATTTCCGGCCCTGCGGCGGATTCGATGCGAACGGCTCCCCCCTCTTCAAAGGCAAAGCGGACGTTTTCTCCCGCGTCCCGGAACCAGCCGAACCCGCCGTCCGTCAGGAACATGGGGGCCGGCAGATAGCTCCACGGGCCCTGCTGCGTGAAATGCTCCACCACCTGTCCGCAGCTTCCCCGACCCTGCTGATCGGGGCCGTCAAACCGTTCTCCCGTGCCATAGACATGGCGCTGGCCGCCCCGCAGCACCGTTTCCATCCGGGCGGGTGTTCCGTCCTGCCGCAGAAAAAGGGTGATCTCCGTGCAGGAAAGCGTCCCCAGCGACCAGAGCGCGTCTTCGTCAAAGTGCAGAGGGCTTTCCGCCTCCCGCGGCGCGTTCTGCAGAGCCAGCGCCGCGCCGCCTTTTTCACCTTCGGCGCACAGATACACGCCGGGATACAGCTCCGCCCAGCCCCGGCCCGTCCGAAGGGGACGGTTCACGGAAACAGGCCGGAGGATCTCCGCTTCAAACCATGGGGTGCTTTCCTCCCCGCTGACGAAGCGGTAACGCAGGGTTCCCCTCTCTGCGGGAATCCGCCACGCATAGCAATGCTTCTGCGTTCCCGGCCCGCCCGGAGCTTTCCGTCCGTCGGCCGTTTCCAGCACCGGGGCCGGGCCGTCGCACAGGCAGCCCAGCCGAATTTCCTGTCCTTCCTGCGGATGCAGGGGCTTGCGGTCGTAGCCGCATTCTTCAAAGGGCACCAGCCCTTCCGGCAGATGGCGTATCATGGTTTTTCCTCCCCGCATGCGTCAAAACTCGATTCATCCTGCGCAAAAACGCATTCTTCCAGACATTCGGCCATTCCCGGCGTTTGAGCCGTCAGCCGCAGCGTTCCCAGCAGCGAGGCGCTGCGTTTCTTTTGATTCAACAGCCGCCAGACCGCTTCCTTCTCATCGTTGGAGGTCTGCATGGCCTGAAGCCGTTTTTCCGCCCGGCGCTTCCAGTCGTCCTCCGCCACGGTGCAGCGTTCCAGATGGAAGGTATGAGGCGTCTCGTCCGTGGGAATCGCTGCCGTCCAGCAGACAGCGTTCCGGGCCGGATCGCAGACCGTTTCCAGCGTTTTTCCTTCCAGGCTGACCTCCGTGGAGGCAAAGCCGACGGCTTCCACATGCCATATTCTGACGGGGGGCAGCAGATGCAGAGCGCCCGCCGCTTGCAGGGTCAGTTCGCCGGTTTTCCACGAGAACCGAAGGGCCGTGCGCACCGTCTCGCCCTCCACGCTCTCGCCGTCGTCCTCGTACAGGTCGAAGGCCCCGTCCGCCCCGGCAAAAATCCGCAGGGTCATTTCCGCAGGCAGCACGTCCGCCCGGGGCTCTTCGCTCAGGGGAACGATCGCGCCGGCCGGGGCCAGCACCGGGTATTCATCCAGCGCGCGCCACAACTTCAAAAGCCGCCCGCCGGTATAGCTTTGCCCTGTGGCAAAGTCAAACCAGCGTCCCTCCGGCAGCCACGCGGTGACAGAGGCCCTTTTCAGCCGGGCGTCCATGGGCCGGGTGACAGCGCAGACCATCAGCGACGGGCCGAAGAGGTACTGATCGGGCGCGGAGTAGGCCTCCGGGCTTTCGGGCCAGCGGTAATAAAGGGGCCGCACCAGCGCCTCCCCCAGCCGGAAGGTGCGCTCCATGGCCGTGTACAGATAGGGCAGCAGCCGGTGGCGCAGGCGCAGCGCATCCTCCATGGCCAGCTCCGCCTCCAGCCCGTAGCTCCACGGCTCCTTGCCGGTAAAGGGGCTGCAGCTGGAATGGAGCCGCAGGATAGGCGAAAACACGCCCAGCTGCACCCAGCGCACGGACAGCTCGTCATCCCGAACGCCGTTCATGTGTCCGCCAATATCGTGGCTCCACCACGGGTAGCCCGCGTTGGCCGCCATGGCGGTAAACCGGGGCTGGAAGGCCAGCGATTTCCAGCTCATGATGGTATCGCCGGAAAAACCCACCGGGCAGCGCTGACTGCCCGGACCGGCGTACCGGGACAGGATCAGTCCCCGTTTGCCGTCCCGGCAGTTATCCCGATAATGAAGCTCATTGAGCACCCAGAGGGGATCCAGTCCGGGAATCGCGCTGGTGTTTCCCTGCTGCCAGTCGATCCACCAGAAATCCACGCCTTCTTTTTCCAGCGGATGATGCAGACACTCCAGATAGGCTCGCAGGAACGTTTCATCCGCCGCATCAAAATCCACGCACTGCTTTTCAGAAGCGTCCCGGCCCAGCGCCCGGCAGACGCTTTCGTAGGCCGCTTCGTGGGGCTGAACGCCCCCGGCGGGATGCAGATTCAGCGTCACATGCATGCCCCGGTCGTGCAGCGCCCGCAGGAAGCGGGGCGGGTCGGGGAACAGCTCCCGGTTCCAGGTGTAGCCCGTCCATCCGCTGCCATAGGGCACGTCGGTCAGGTGCCAGTCCATGTCGATCACCGCGACCGACAGGGGAACGTTCTTTGCGGCAAACCGTTCCATCAGCGCCAGATAGCTATGCTCGGTGTAGCGGAAAAAGCGGCTCCACCAGTTGCCCAGCGCCCAGCGGGGCAGCAGCGGGGCGGCGCCGGACAGGCGGTAAAAATCCCGCAGGCAGGCGGCGTAGTCGTGGCCGTAGCCGAAGAAGTACAGGTCCTCCTCCGCATAGTCCCGGGGGCGAAGCGCGCCGTCCTCCCGCAGGATCATGGAGCGGCTGTCGTCCAGCACGGAAAACCCGTTCCGGGAGATCAGCCCATCCCCCACGGGAATTTCCCCATCCGCCTGATCCAGCGTCCGGGCCGTTCCGCCCAGCGTGGACAGGGGCTGCCCGTAGCGCCAGTCGCTCATATAAGCGCTGAGCCCGCCCTTGACGGAAAGGCTCAGGCCCTCCGGAGAGAAGGGCTTTTCGTCGTAGGACAGATGCAAAAAGGGCGTATCCAGCTCCACCCGGCCCGGAAGCCGCTGCTCCCGCACCGTTACCGGCGGGAAATCCCGGCATTGGACGGCGGTGGTGGGGCGGTCCTCAAAGCGCCCCTCGGACTGGTATTCCAGACGAACCAGTCGTTCCGTCAGAAAGGTGATGCGATAATTTTTGCCCGTCCATTGGGTGGTGGTCATGAGCGACCCTCCTTTTGCAAAACCTGGGAGCATTCCCTGCTTCGGCGGAAAATTGGGAAATGTTAGGTGAAATATAGATGAAGTACAGAAAAGAACCGCCCGGTTTTCCGCCGGGCGGCGTTTCAGGGCGCGGAGGGGGCGTACCCGGCGCGCCCCTCCGGCTCATAAAGCAGTCAGAAGATCGAACGTCCGATCAGTCCTGCGCCGCCAGATAACGGGCGTAAGCGCCTTCGTAGATCTTGTTCATGTCTTCCAGACTCATGTTCTTCAGCTGTTCCACATAGGCGTCCCATTCCTCGTCGATGCCGCCCTCGGCAACCCAGCGGGCGCGGGTGGTATCCACGTAGGTATCGATGTCCGCCTGCAGGAAGGACAGCTCGTTGTATTCGTCGGCGGTGTACTTCAGCTCGGGGAAGCAGGGGCGCACATACTGTGCGGTCTCCGCGTCCATGGCCACCTTCAGGCCGTCGCCCTCAGTGGGATCCAGAATGATCTTCTTGTCAAACTCGATGGAGCAGTACTTGGGGCCGAAGTCGCGCAGGGAGCGATCCCAGTACCACGCGTCGGCGCTGGTGCCTTCCGGAGGATTGTTCAGGGTGTAGGTGCCGTCCGCGTTGGCGGTGGTCACCTCGCCCAGACCGCCCCAGAAGTTCTGGATGCTGGCCTCGCCGGTGTAGAACTGATCCGCCCAGCGCAGCACCACTTCGGGATGCTTGCACACGGTGGTGATGGACAGCTGGTTGGACTTGAGGGAATACAGGCCGTTCACGTCGCCCTGCTGATAGCGCTGACCGTCGGGGCCGGCGATGGGCGCGATGACCTTGTACTCGTCCTTCCAGTTGCGGAAGATGGCGTCATAGCTCCAGGCGTAGCAGAAGCCCACGCGGGAGACGTTGGGGTCGTCGCACTTGGCGTCGCGGATCTGGTCGTTCTGAGTGAAGAGCTCGTTGTCGATCAGGCCGTCCTGATAGAGCTTGTGGGCCCACTTGATGCCCTCTTTGTATTCTTCGCTGGTATAGGCGTAACGGACGGTGCCGTCGTCGTTGACCAGATAGCGCTGGCCGTACACGTCGGTCATGCCGAAGGGAGACAGGAAATCCATGCCCAGACCGATGCCGGTGAAGGGGATTTCATCGTTGGGGTCGCCGTTGCCGTTCGCGTCCTGCTCCTTGAAGGCGCGCAGCACGTTTTCCAGCTCGTCGATGGTGGTGGGCACTTCCAGACCCAGGTTTTCCAGCCACTTCACGTTGATGACCGGCACGTTGCAGGCCACGGGGCGCTTGGGCATCCGGGAGGGCAGGGAGTAGATGTGTCCGTCCGCGGAGGTGGAAATCGCCTTCAGGGCGGGCATTTCTTCGAAGGCCTTGGTCAGGTTGGGCATATACTGCTCAATCAGGTCTTCCAGCGGCAGGAAGTATTCCACGTTGTTGATGATGTCGGACTCGCTGAAGGTCTGGAAGCCCAGCACCACCTCGGGCAGCGCGCTTTCGCCGCCGGCCAGCATCACGGGCTTCTGGTTGTCAGCCCAGTCGTTGGAGGAAACGATCTGCCAGTTGACCTTCACATTGGATTCCTTTTCCAGATTGACCAGGAAGGGGTTGGTCTTGAAGGAATCGCCCATGGAACCCCAGCGCATCGTCAGGACGCTGATGGTGATGGGTTCATCCACGATGGGCATTCCCTCGGCGTGGAAGCCTTCGGGAATCTCCGCCAGAGCAGAGGCGCAGGCCAGAAGCATCGCAACGGCCAGAAGCAGAGACACCAATTTTTTCATTGAGGATACCTCCTTATTTTCCTAAACGGCGTCCGCCGTTTGGTTTCCATCATCTACAGGGCCTTCCGTCAGCCCTTGACCGCGCCGATCATCACACCCTGATCGAAGTACTTCTGCACAAAGGGATAGACGCACATGATGGGCACGGTTGCGACGATAATCATGGCATAGCGCATCAGATTGGCCTTGCGCAGGGCGATCAGCGCGGCCTCGCCGGTGCCCAGCGCGGACTGAATCTGCTGCGTGACCAGAATGTTGCGCATGATCAGCGCCAGCGGATACAGGTTCTCATCCCGGATATAGATCAAAGCGTTGAAGTAGGAATTCCACTGTCCCACCGCCGTCCACAGGGCGATGACGGAAACCACCGCCTTAGAAAGGGGCAGGGCAATCGTAAAGAAGAAGCGCAGGTTGCCGCAGCCGTCGATCTGGGCCGCGTCCCACAAATCGGGCGGCAGGCTGGTTTCAAAGAAGGTGCGGGCCACGATCACGTTGTAGGCGCTGACCGAAAAGGGAACCACCATCACCCAGAAGGAATTGTACAGCCC
>CAKUCE010000104.1 GCA_934643535.1 uncultured Clostridia bacterium
TCGTTCCAGTCCTCCCGGACGATCTCGATCTCCTTCTGATAGAATTCCACCGCTTTTTCGTATTGCCCCTGAATTTCGTACAGCTGGGCGATGGCGTTGACCGGGTCGGTAAAGCGGGGCCGGGGCGAAAGCGCCAGCGCCTTTTCATACAGGGCGATGGCTTCCGGATAGGCGCAGCGCTTTGCCAGCCGGTCGGCCCGGGCGAACCAGCTCTGCCAGTTGTCCGGATCCTTTTGCGTCATGCGCTCCCAGCAGGCGGCGGCTTCCTCTGGCTTGCCCTCTTTTTCCAGGATCATGCCCAGATACAGATCAGAATGATAGCTTTCGCCCAGCCGGTTCATTTTTTCCAGATACTTCCGGGCTTCGGGACACCGGCCGTCGTCGATGAGCAGATCCAGCAGCCAGAGGTACGCCCGGCGCTGGGACGGGTGACGGGCGATGAAATCCTTGTAAAACTCGATGGTTCGGTGATGGTTGACGTCGTTCCAGTCCGGGAACACGCCGCCTTCCGCCTCGAACAGCGCCGTGTGGGCGGCTTTGTCATATTCGGGCAGCAGCTCCAGCGCCTTGCGGGCCAGCGGCGAGGCCAGCTCCCGGTATTCCCGGGCGCGCTTGCAGTACAGCTCCGCCAGCAGCAGCGTGGCCCGGGCCTGCGCGTCCGGCTCCAGACATTTGTCCTTCAGAAAACGCTCCTCGGTCTCAAATTCCTCCCGGGACAGAAAACGCTGATCCCAGAGCATGTTGTCGATGCGCTCCATCCGCTTGTCGTCCGTCATGGAAAACAGCGCGTCGATGGAGGCGCCCAGCAGAATGGAAAGCTCGGGCAGCAGCTGAATATCCGGCAGGGTCACGCCGTTTTCCCATTTGGATACGGCCTGCGGGCTGACCCGAAGCCGCTGGGCCAGCTGTTCCTGCGTCATGCTTTTGGAAAGGCGGAGGGTCTTGATCCTTCCGCCGAAATCAAGGGTACTCATGAGGAAAACCTCCGAAAGAAAGGATGAAGTCCGGGCCCGGGTTCCTCGGACGGCTTTCAGTATAGAGGCAAAACCCGCCGGGCGCAATGACCCGGCGGGTGAGAAAGGTTGAATCCCGGTTGTTTTACTGGGAAACGGTATACAGCGAATAGAAATACCCTCGGCGCTCCATCAGCTCCTCAAAGGAACCCTGCTCCGCGATGCGGCCGTCCCGCAGGGTCAGGATCGCGTCGTAGCGCGGCAGCACGCTTTCTTCCAGCGTGTGCGTGACGACGATGCGGGTCATGCCGCTTAAGTCCAGAAGGGCGTGAGAAACCTGATGAGCCGTCTGCGCGTCCAGCGCCGCGGTGGCTTCGTCCACCAGCAGCACCTGAGCGTTCTTCAGAAGGCTGCGGGCGATGGAGATGCGCTGCTTTTCGCCGCCGGACAGGCCGCTGCCGTTCTCGCCGCACAGGGAATCTTCGCCCCGCTCGGCGATCAGCTGGGACAGCCCGGACAGGCGAATGGCCCGCTCTACCGCTTCTTCCGGGAAATCCGCGAACAGGGTGATGTTTTCCCGGATGGTGGCGTTAAAGATGAACACGTTTTGCTGAATGACGGAGATCAGGTCATACAGAGAGGAACGGCGGATGTTCCGAAGCTCCTGCCCATCGTAAAGGATCTGCCCGGAATAGCCGGTCTGGGAGGCGCTCAGCAGGTGCAGCAGGGTGGACTTGCCGCTGCCGGACGCGCCGACAACGGCGTAGCTTTTGCCCGGTTCAAACGAAAAGGAAATGTCCCGGAGGATCGGCTTTCCGTCTTCGTAGGAAAAAGCCAGATGGGAAAGTTCGATGCCCTGTGTCAGCGAACCGAGCTGTGCGTTTCCTTCCGGCTCCCCGGCTGCTTCCAGCGCGGAGGCTGCTTTGGCGATCAGCGCCCGGGCCGCCTTCCGCTCCGCCAGACAGACAGGGATGACGCTGATGGGGCTGATAACGTAGTTCATCAGCTGTACGAAAAGCAGTACCGTACCGACCGTCAGCCCCTTCCCCGACAGGGCCAGCGCCGCGCCTATCAGAAACACGCCCAACTGGGTCGTTACGCCCGCCAGACTGCCCATCCTCTGAATGAGAATGCCGATGCGTTCCTTGCGGCAGCGGGCGCTGGTCAGGCTGCGTACGCTGTCTGCAAACAGTCGGCACATCTGCTTTTCCGCCTGAAAGGACTTGATGACGGAGAAGCCGCCCAGCGCGTCCTTCAGCGCAGCAGTGCAGGCTTCGTTCTGATCGGACAGCAGCTTTTCGGCCCCGGCGGCCTTCCCGCTCATCAGAAGGGAGGCGGTCACCGGCAGCAGCGCCAGCAAAACGGCGGCCAGCGTCAGCAGGGGACTGTACCACAGCATCATGGCAAAGGCACCCACGAAAAGCAGCAGGCTATTCGTCAGGGAGAAAAGATTCGTCAGATAGCCCTTTTCGATCACAGAAAGGTCGTTGGTCAGCGCCGAAAGGTACAGGGAAGAGTTTTCCCCGGTGAAAGCGGCCAGCGGCTTTTCCATCAGACGTCCAAACAGAGTTTCCCGGTACTGGGCCATGGCCCTAGTCAGAAAGCGGGGCTTGAAAAAGTAGGAAAACAGACAGGAGACAGCCGCCCCGGCCACCAGCCCCGCCGCGATGACCGCCAGCTGACGGAGTGTCCAGCCCGCGCCGCTGCCGCCGATCAAGTCCATAATCTGCTGCAGAAGCCAGGAGATCAGCAGATTGGCCGCGGCGCTCAGGAGAACGTCCGTCAGGGCCAGCGCAAAATTTAGTCGGTTGCCCCGGAAAAACGTCCGGGTGTAGGGCCGCAGGTCAGGCTGAGGGAGAGATTGCTTCTTCATGAACGTTCCTCCTTGCGTGCTTCTTCCGCACAGATTTTCCGCCACAGGGCGAGCAGCTCATCGTCGTGGTCTTCCTCCGTCAGCTGCCGCTCCACGGAGGCCAGCGCCGATTCGCCCAGATCGTCGTAGACGGTGGCCTCGGAGACGGTTCCCGCACAAAATTTGACGCTGTCCATCCGGTAGGTGGGGGCCGCGTCAAAGGCCGTCCCTATCCGGCAGGCCCGCCGGAGCCAGTCCTCTGCCTCCTCTGGCCGCCCCAGCTTCCGGGAAAGATGGGCGCACTCGGCGCAACAGCAGGCCAGAATTTTATCCACATAGCTCACGGCATCCGGGCCCGTCTTTAGGGAATCCAGCAGGTGGCACAGCCACTGCAGCGCGTCCAGAGCGGACGAGTCATCGCCCTTTCGTTGATAGTAATAGACATAGGCCGTCATCAGCCGTACCGACAGACTGGTCAGATCGCCCATCGCGTCGGTCAGATAGGACTCCGCTTCCCGGAGGGGATGACGGCCACTGCTCAAAATCAGGGCGATCAGGGCGTTGTGAACGCCGCAGATGTTGGTCTTTTTCAGAATCTCCAGCGCCTGATCCCCCTCGCCGAGCTTGAGACAGCACTGGGCGATATGGTACTGAATGGAAATATCGCTGACGGCGGGGTCGGTATTCTGGGATAGCAGGGGAAGGGAGCGCTCCATCAGATCCCGGCCCCGGCGAAGCCAGTCCGGCCGGTTCTGCTCCAGCCCCGCCAGCTCGTACAGGGTGCCGCAGCGGTACACGACGCGGAAATCGTTGGGATAGCGGCGCAGGGCCTCCTCCGCCTCGGACACGGCCTCCCCGAAGCGTTTCTCCCGCTGCAAATGGAGGAGCCGCCGGGCCAGTGCTTCTGCGGAGCTTTGCTGCAGCTCGAAGCCCGCCAGCGCATCCAGCGAGACGGAAAACAGATCGGCCATGTCGGCGATCAGACTCAGGTCCGGCGTGGCCGCGCCCCGCTCCCATTTGGACACGGCGGCGAAAGTCACGCCCAGCGCTTCCGCCAGCCGCTCCTGTGTCAGGCCGTTTTGCTTCCGCAGACGGCAGATATTTTGGGCAAGGGATAGCTTCATAAGGAAATCCTCCGTTTCCTGCGCCGCCTTGGGCAGCGCTTGTTTTTAATATACCACGGGAAGCCCTGTGGGGAAAGATGAAATTGGTATAGAAAAGACAGAAAATTCTAAACCGATGGTACAATTTCGCTTTTCGGGCGGCTTCCGCCCCCGGATGGGCCGGTGCTTGTACAAATTTCCTATTCCGTGTATAATAAAGTGTTGTCATAGGCTCTGGCGGATGCTGCGGCCTTCGGACTGCATGGCCGATGTGAGGCACCCTGGTATCCCCTTTACGGAGAGGAGGGAAAGGCGGATGAAAGAAAGAAGAAAACGGCTTGCCGCTTTGTTTGCGGCATTCTGTCTGGTACTGCTGTTGCTGCCTGTTCCCGCGGTCCGGGCGGAGGATGGAAACGGATATACCTACATAGCGCCTACCCTGTCTAAAAGCGCGGACCCCTACGACCCTGAAAAGCCGGAGGAGCTGAGCGCCGACCAGCTTTACGCCAAGGCGGCCATCCTCATTGAGGCCACCACCGGCGATGTGATCTTTGAAAAGAACGCCGACCAGACCATGTACCCTGCCTCGACCACCAAAATTTTGACGACCCTGCTGGGCGTGATGATGGGCGACCTTTCACAGGAGGTCACCATGACCGAAAGCGCGTCGCAGGTGGAGGAGGGCAGCTCCACCACCGGCCTGCAGGTGGGGGAGACTATCAATTTTCTGGACCTGCTCTACGCCACCATGATCCGTTCCGGCAACGACGGCGCGCAGCTGATCGCCGAGCTGATCTCCGGCAATGAAGCGGAATTTGCCAACCTGATGAACGAAGCCGCCGCCATGTACGGCTGCACCGGCACCCACTTCGCCAACGCCAGCGGTCTGCACGACCCCAATCATTACACCACGGCCCGGGATATGGCGAAGATCGCCCAGGCCGCCATGCAGAACGACACTTTCCGCCAGATCGCCAAGACCTTCTCCTATACCCTGCCCAGCAGCAATGTGCGCAAGGAACGGACGATCACCGGCACAAACGAGAACTGGATCAACCCCAATCAGGCCACCAAGGACGACCCGGAGGGGGCCAATTCGACTTATTATCCTGACGCCATCGGTATCAAGACAGGCTACACCGCCGCCGCAGGCTATTGCTACGTGGGCGCGGCGGAGCGGGACGGGGTGGAGCTGATCTCCGTACTGTTCTACACCAGCAAATCCGGCCGCTGGTCGGACAGCAAAAAGCTGATGGAGTACGGCTTCAGCCAGTTTGTCAGCATGACCCCGCTGGAGCTGTACAACGAAAACCCCATCACCGTGGAGACCTCCGGCTTCTCGCTGGACGATGCGGACCTGGGCCGTCTGCCGCTGGAGGTGCGGGCGCAGGCTTCCACCCGTACGGTGAATATCATCGGCACCAGGAGCGATCTGGAAGCCATGGCCCGCAACCTGAGCCAGACTGTGCTGATCGAGTATACGCGCGATTTCTCCGCTCCCATCGAAAAGGGCGAGGTCATGGGCACCATGACCTATTATCCCACCGACGGCGGCAGCCCCGTGGTCTACGATCTGATCGCCGGGCGCACCATCCAGCGGCGGGATAACGCCCCCCTGACGCTGGAGGAGATCGAGGCCGAGGTGAAGGCCGATCCCAATCCGCTGCCGCCTCTGTCCGTGGAGCTGGCGCTGGTGGTGCTGACGCCCTTCGCGGTGGTCTTCCTCATCATTCACCTGATCCGCCGGGCGCTGCACAAGACCGGGCGGCATAAAAAGAGCCGGGTCCCCCGGCCTCGAAATCGGTACTTCCGTTAAGAAATTTGCAGAAACACAGGAGAGGGGGAGCGGACATGATCGCACAGGTCATCGTGGACGTGGTGCATACCAACGTAGACCGCCCCTTTTCCTATCGCATCCCCGAGGGCATGGAGGTGGAGCAGGGCACCCGGGTCAGCGTGCCGCTGGGAAAGCGCCGGGTGGACGGATTTGTGGTGGCCCTTTTGGAGGAAGATCAGCTGCCCGCCGACGTACCGCTGCAAAAACTGCGGCCCATAGCGGCGGTGCTGGACGATTATCCCGCTCTGCTGCCGCCGCTTCTGACGCTGGCCCGTCAGCTGGCGGAGGAAAACCACTGCCCTCTGTCCGAAACCCTGCGGCTGATGCTGCCCGCCGCCATGCGTACCGGGCGTATTCAGATGAAGAAGGAGCTCTGCGCCGTGCTTTGCCCCGGCGTGGACGCGGAAAAAGAGGCGGACGCGCTGCGCCGGGCGCCCAAGCGGGCCATGGTGCTGCGGCTTTTGAAGGACGGCCAGCCCCATGGTATCGGCCAACTGGCTCAACTGGTGTCCAATCCCCGGGACGCGCTGAAAGCGCTGGGGGAGCAGGGGCTGGTGACGCTGACCGAGCGGGAGGTCTTCCGGGCCCCGGATACGGAGGTGGAACCGGCCCACACCGTTGCGCCGCCTTTGACCGACGACCAGCGGGAAGCACTGGACAGCATGATCCCCTCGCTGGAAAGGGGACAGGGCGCGTTCCTGCTCCACGGCGTGACCGGCAGCGGCAAGACGGAGGTCTATCTGGCCATGGTGCAGCGGACGCTGGAAATGGGCAGGGGCGCGATTATTCTGGTGCCGGAAATCGCCCTGACCCCCCAGATGGTGCGCTGGTTTCACAGTCGCTTCGGCGAAAATACCGCCGTACTGCACAGCCGCCTGACCGACGGCCAGCGATATGACGAATGGCGGCGCATCCGTTCGGGGCAGGCCCGGGTCGTGGTGGGCGCGCGTTCCGCCATTTTCGCCCCGGTGGAAAAGCTGGGCCTGATCGTCATTGACGAGGAGCACGAGCAGACGTACCTGAGCGACAAGCACCCCCGCTACGACGCGCGCCGGGTAGCCCGCCAGCGCTGCGAAAACGAAGGGGCTACGCTGATTTTGTCCAGCGCCACGCCCAGCATTCTTTCCTTTGCCATGGCCCGCCGGGGGGACTACACGCTGGTGGAAATGCCCCGCCGGGTGGGCAACCGACCGCTGCCGCAGGTCACGGTGGTGGATATGCGCAAGGAGCTGGAGGCGGGCAATCGCTCCATTTTCAGCGCGCTGCTCATCCAGAAATTGAAGGAATGTCTGGACAGCGGCCATCAGGCCATGTTGTTCCTGAACCGACGGGGCTACAATACCTTCGTCAGCTGCCGAAGCTGCGGCTATGTGGTCAAATGCGAGCAGTGCGACCTGAGCATGACCCTGCACCGGGAAAGCCCGGAGGATCCGGGAAAGCTGCGCTGCCACCTGTGCGGCGCGGTGAAGGCCCCGCCCACGGTGTGCCCGGAGTGCGGCAGCAAGTACATCCGCTACTTCGGCAGCGGCACCCAACGGGTGGAGGAGGAGATGCACAAGCTCTTTCCGCAGGTCAAAACCGTCCGCATGGACATCGACACCACCCGGGGCCGGGACGCTCACGCCCGTCTGCTGGACGAGTTCGGCAAAGGCCGGGCGCAGGTGCTGATCGGTACGCAGATGATCGCCAAGGGGCTGGATTTTCCCAAGGTGACACTGGTAGGCGTGGTGGCGGCGGACATGACGCTGAACCTGCCGGATTACCGCTCGGCGGAGCGGACGTTCCAACTCATTACCCAGGTGGCGGGCCGGGCCGGACGGGCGCAGGAACCCGGCGAGGTGATTGTGCAGAGCTACAAGCCGGACGATCCCTGCATTCAGGCGGCGGCGAAGCAGGACTACCGGGCCTTTTTCGAAATGGAGTTTTCCCGGCGGCGGGCGGGACTGTATCCGCCCTTCACCATGCTGTGCCGTCTGCTGGTGGAAAGCCCCGACGAGGCCGAGGCCAAAGACACGTGCGAGCGGCTGTACGATACCCTGCAGACCTACCTGCTGAGCCACCCGGTGCAGAAGAAAAAAACGCTGATGATCCGGGCGGATGAAGCGCCGGTGAAACGCATCCGGGGGCAGTACCGCTACCATGTGCTGCTCAAGCTGTTCGATCAGCCGGAAACCGCGCCGCTGCTCCGCCTGATGTCGGAGCTGACGTCCACCGGCACGGAGCGCTGCCATATTTATATAGAAGTGAACCCCGCCACCATGATGTAGCGGGCAGAGAGTAAGGAGAGATTTTCGATGGCGCTGAGGAAAATTGTGAAGATCGGGGACAACAAGCTGCGCAAGATCTGCAAGCCGGTGGAAAAATTCGACCGGCGGCTGAAAATTCTGCTGGAGGATATGGCGGACACCATGTACGACGCCAACGGCGTGGGGCTGGCCGCGCCGCAGGTAGGCATCCTGCGCCGGGCCGTGGTCATCGACGTGGGCGACGGGCTGGTGGAGCTGGTGAACCCGGTCATCGTGGAATCGGACGGCCAGCAGAGCGGCCCCGAGGGCTGTCTGAGCATCCCCGGCCGCAGCGGCGTGGTCACCCGGCCCAATCATGTGAAGGTGCAGGCCCAGGACGCGGACGGAAACGCCATCGAGCTGGAAGCCGAGGAGTTTTTTGCCCGGGCCGTGTGCCATGAGCTGGATCATCTGGACGGCGTTCTCTATGTGGACAAGATGGATCGCGAAATTCTGGAGGGCGACGAGGAATACGAGCCGGTGGACGGAGACGAAGAGGAGGACGGGGAATGAAAGTTGTTTTTATGGGAACACCGGAGTTTTCCGTTCCTATTTTGCGCGCGCTGGTGGAAAACGGCTACGAGGTGGCCGGGGTCTTTACCCAGCCGGATAAACCCAAGGGCCGGGGCGGCAAGGTGCAGATGACCCCGGTGAAGGAATACGCCCTTTCGCAGAACATTCCCGTATTTCAGCCCTTGAAAATTCGCAAGGACGGACTGGACGACCTGAAAAGCCTTGCGCCTGACTTGTGCGTCACCGCCGCCTTCGGGCAGATTCTTTCTCAGGAAGTGCTGGATGTGCCGAAGATCGGCACGGTGAACGTGCATACTTCCCTGCTGCCCCGTCACCGGGGCGCTGCGCCCGTGCAGTGGACGGTCTGGCAGGGCGAGACCGTCACCGGCGTGACCACCATGTTCACCGACGCGGGCATCGATACCGGCGATATTCTGCTGCAGCGGGAAACCCCCATCGGCCCGGAAGAGACCGCCGGAGAGCTGACCGAACGCCTGTCCCATCTGGGGGGCGAGCTGCTGATCGAGACCCTGCGCCGCATCGAGGCAGGCGACTGCCCCCGGCAGAAGCAGGACGAAAGCCGCATGACCTACGACCCCAAGATCACCAAGGAAATGGGCGAGATGGACTTTACGGAGACCACGGCCCAATGCGTGAACCGGGTGCGGGCCATGAGCCCCTGGCCCTGCGGCTACGCGACCACCGAAACCGGCGCGCTGAAGATCTGGAAGGCCCGGCCCGCCGAGGGCGGCGGACAGCCCGGAACGGTGCTGTCCGCCGATCGGAAAAAGGGCCTGATCGTGGCCACTGGGGACGGAGCCGTTGAACTGTGCGAAATTCAGGCTCCCGGCGCCAAACGGATGGAGGCCAAGGCCTATCTGCTGGGTCACGCCATCCCCGAAGGACAGAAATTGAGTGAGGCAAAGCTATGAATGAGAACGAACGCCCCGCGCCTCATGCGGGGGAAAAGCGAAGCGACCGCCGCTTCGGCGGCAAGCCTGACGGCCAGCGCCGTCCCTATGCCGGAAAGTCGGAAGGCCGCCGCCCTGCCCGTCCGCAGGGAGAAAACGCCCGGAAGGACGAAAAACGCCCCTACGGCGGCAAATCCGCGTCCGGCCCTCGGAAGTTTGACGGCCAGCGCCGTCCCCAGTCTTCCGGGAACCGTTCCGACCGGCCTTATGGCCGTCCTGCCTCCGGCAAGCCTTCTTTTGGCAAGCCTGCTTACGGCAAACGACCTTCCGGCCCCCGGAAGCCCGCCGTACCCGCCAAGCCCGGCGCCCGCAGGCTGGCGCTGAAGGTACTGCTGGATGTACACGAAAACGGCGCGTATGCCGCTTTGAGTCTGAACAAAAATCTGCCCCGGGACCTGAAGCCCGAGGAGCGCCGCCTGACCACTCAGCTGGTGTATGGCACGCTGGAAAACGAAGGGAAGATCGACTATGCCCTGAATCAGCTGACCGAGTATCCCGCCCGGGACGCTGTTACCCGGGACGCGCTGCGGCTGGGCGTTTTCCAGATTTTGTTTTTGGAGCGGGTGCCGGACAGCGCCGCCGTGGACGAAGCCGTCAAGCTGGTCAAGCAGATGGGCGCGGAAGCCTCCGCGGGCTTTGTGAACGCGGTGCTGCGCAATCTGATCCGCCAGAAGGACG
>CAKUCE010000105.1 GCA_934643535.1 uncultured Clostridia bacterium
ATGTCGATCTTCACGCCGGTCTCCGCAATGATCTTGTTGATCATCTTTCCGCCCGGTCCAATGACCTCGCGGATCTTTTCAGGATTGATGGTGAAGCGGACGATCTTGGGCGCATACTTGCTCAGATGCTCTCTGGGCTGTGCCAGCGTCTCCAGCATGATCTTCAGGATGTGGAGCCGTCCGTCATAAGCCTGCTTCAGAGCGCGCTCCAGAATGGTGCGGTCGATACCGGCGATCTTGATGTCCATCTGGATGGCGGTAATGCCCTTGACGGTACCGGCAACCTTGAAGTCCATATCGCCCAGGAAGTCTTCCAGACCCTGAATATCAGTCAGCACAGCCACATTGCCGCTTTCCGCGTCTTTGATCAGGCCCATGGCCACACCGGCTACGGGGGACTTGATCGGAACGCCGGCATCCATCAGGCTCAGGGTGCTGCCGCACACGGAAGCCATGGAGCTGGAGCCGTTGGAGGACAGGATCTCGCTCACCAGACGAAGCGCATAAGGGAACTCTTCCTCGGAGGGGATCACAGGCAGCAGAGCGCGCTCCGCCAGAGCGCCATGGCCGATCTCGCGGCGACCGGGGCTCTTCATGCGGCCCGCTTCGCCGGTGGCGTAGGGGGGCATGTTGTAGTGGTGCATATAACGCTTGCTGTCCTCGGTGCCCAGACCGTCCAGCATCTGCACGTCGCTCATGGAACCCAGCGTGGTCACGGTCAAAGCCTGGGTTTCGCCGCGGGTGAAAATCGCGCTGCCGTGGGTGCGGGGCAGAACGCCGACCTCGCACCAGATGGGGCGAATATCGGTCAGGCCGCGTCCGTCAGGACGGATGCCCTTTTCGAGGATCTTCTTGCGCATGATCTCCTTGTTGAGGTAATACAGCGCATCGGCCACTTCATCCAGACGGCCTTCAAACTGCTCGGCAAAATGTTCGGCACAGTCGGCCTTCACCTGAGCCTCACGATCCTGACGCTCATGACAGTCATAGGCTTCGAACACCCAGCAGCACTTGTCATAGGCATACTCGCGCACGGCAGCCTTCACATCGTCGCCGGTGACGACCAGCGGCACTTCGGCCTTTTCCTTGCCGATCTCCGCCTGAATGCCGTCGATAAAAGCAACGATCTTCTTGATCTCGTCATGAGCGAAGAGGATCGCTTTCAGCATCAGCTCTTCGGAGACTTCATTCGCGCCCGCTTCCACCATCAGGACGGCGTCGCGCGTGCCGCTGACGGTCAGATGCAGAGAGCTCTTGGCGCGCTGCTGCTCATCAGGGTTGATGACTAGCTCGCCGTCCACGCAACCCACGACTACAGTGCCGGTGGGGCCGTTCCACGGAATATTGCTGACGGACAGCGCCGCGGAGGAACCGATCATCGCGGGCACTTCCGGAGGAATGTCTTTGTCAATGCTCAGGCAGGTAGCCACCACCTGAACGTCGTTGCGCATGCCCTTGGGGAACAGGGGGCGCAGGGGGCGGTCGATCAGGCGGCAGGTCAGAGTCGCCTTCTCAGTGGGACGGCCTTCGCGCTTGATAAAGCCGCCGGGGATCTTGCCTACGGAATACTGCTTTTCTTCGAAATCAACCGCCAGAGGGAAGAAGTCGACGCCTTCCCGGGGCTGCGCGCTCATGGTCACGTTGACCATAACGACGGTATCGCCGTAGCGGACGAAAGCGGAACCAGCCGCCTGCTGAGCATACTTGCCGAATTCGATGCTGAGCGGCCGACCCGCCAGTTCTGTTGTGAATACTCTGTAATCCATTCTCTTTCTCCTCTTCTTCCTGCGCCGGGCCTCGTTGCCGGGCGCCAACCTCTCTTTGCATGGAACCGCGGCCACCGCTCCGGAAGAACGCGTTCATGCAAAAACAGCCGTGTTTGGAGGGATTGCCCCGCCAAACACGGTTGCATTTCCGAAATTACTTTCTCAGACCCAGCTGAGCGATCAGAGAACGATAGCTCTCGATGTCGGTCTTCTTGAGGTAGTCCAGCAGACCACGACGCTTACCAACCATCAGCAACAGGCCGCGGCGGCTGTGGTGATCCTTCTTGTTGAGCTTGAGGTGCTCGTTCAGGTGGTTGATGCGTTCGGTCAGCAGAGCGATCTGAACCTCAGGGGAACCGGTGTCACCTTCGTGACGGGCATAAGTCTTGATGATTTCGGACTTTTCCATGGTGGGTTTGCCTCCTTAACTGGTCGCGGGCACGCCCGCGCCGCTGGTAATCGCCGCTGTCATAGCCTGCCGTTGGCGTTCAGTAAGCTGCGGCAGCGGTTCTTCCGTGCGTTTACACGCAGAAAAGATTATAGCACGGGAAAACGGGTTTGTAAACGAAAATTGAAAATTTGGAAGGCATTTTCAGCGCAGGGAAGCGATTTCCATGACCAACTGTTCCGTCTTTTCCCAGCCCAAGCAGGGGTCGGTGATGGACTTCCCGTACACACCTTCTTCCACCTTCTGGCAGCCGTCCTCGATATAGGATTCGATCATCAGGCCCTTGACCAGCTTGCAAATATCGGCGGAATGGCGGGTGCTGTGCAGGATGTCCTTGGCGATACGGGCCTGCTCCATCCATTTTTTGCCGGAATTGGAATGATTGGTGTCGATGATCACGGCAGGATTTTTCAGGCCGCTTTCAGCGTACATCTGGCACAGCAGGCTCAGATCCTCGTAATGATAATTGGGGAAGGACTGGCCATATTGATTGACCCGGCCCCGCAGTACGCAATGCACCAGAGGATTACCCTTGCTTTCCACCTCCCAGCCGCCGTAGCTGAAGACGTGGCCCACCTGCGCCGCCCGGACGGCGTTCAGCATAACGGAGAGGTCGCCGCTGGTAGGGTTTTTCATGCCCACGGGCAGATCCAGCCCGCTGGCCGTCAGCCGGTTCTGCTGATTTTCCACCGAGCGTGCCCCGACCGCTACATAGGAAAGCACATCCGCCAGATAGCGATGGTTTTCCGGGTACAGCATTTCGTCCGCACCGGAGAAGCCCGTTTGAGCCAGGGAGGTCACGTGCAGGCGGCGAATGGCCATCAGGCCGCGCAGCATATCCGGACGACCGTTGGGGTCGCTCTGATGCAGCATTCCCTTGTAGCCGATGCCCGTGGTACGGGGTTTGTTGGTGTAGATGAGGGGCACGATCACGATCTTGTCCTGCACTTTTTCCTGCAGGGGGCGCAGGCGGGAAATATAATCCAGCACCGCGTCTTCCCGGTCGGCGGAGCAGGGGCCGATGACCAGCAGCAGCTTATCGCTTTCTCCCGTAAAGATCCTGCGGATTTCCTCGTCGTTTTTGGCCTTCTGGCGCCTGGATTCCTCCGATACCGGGTACATCTGGATCACTTCTTCCGGCCCGGGCAGTTTCCGTCTGAATTCCATGTTCATTGTGCCGTCTTCCCTTCGTTATTGATCGTATTCCGTCAGTCTGTTTTTTTATCGAAATAGCGTCTGCGCTCGGTGGAAAGGCGCATCATGCTCTTCATGGCGTCTTCGTCTCCCTGCGCAAGCGCGTCCCGCAGCCTGGCGAAGTGAGCGATGAACAGATCCATCTGAGTCAGCAGTTCCTCCCGATTCCACAGGAACAGCTCGGTCCACATATTTTCATTGATCTTGGCGATGCGGGTCAGATCCCGGAAAGAATCGCCCGTATAATCCACCAGATGCCTGGATTCCTTGCAGGTCATCAGCGCCACGGCGATACAATGGGTCAGCTGGGAAAGAAAACCGATCATCTCGTCGTGTTCCTTTACCGTCAGACGGCTGATATTTCCCGCGCCCAGCGTCTCCCCCAGCGCTTCGCAGCAGGCGATGGCTTCCTCGGTGTTGGCAGGGGTAGGGGTCACGATGTAATTGGCTCCCTGAAACAGATCGGCCCGGGCATTTTCCACGCCGCTGACCTCCCGGCCTGCCATGGGATGCGCGCCCACGAACTCCACCCGGGGGAACAGCAGTGCCTGCGCCTTTTCCACTACGCCGCTCTTCACGCCCGTCACATCCGTCGCCAGTGCGCCATCCCGCATCCAGGAGCCGTACTTTTCCAACCATTCCAGCAGCACATGAGGATACAGGGCGAACACGACGATGTCAAATTTACCGACATACTCCGCGTCCGGTTCCGTATGACCGTGGCGGATGAAACCGGCTTTTTCGGCAAAGGAAATCGCCTTAGGATCAGGGTCAATGGCACCAACCTCCCAGCCTTTTCCGCTCAGAGCCGCGGCATAACTGCCGCCGATCAGACCCAGGCCGACGATCAGGATCTTTTTTTCCTTGTCCAGCGTCATGCGGTTTCACCTTCCTTCTCTTCTTCCATATGAACCTGTACGCCCAGAGCGGCCAAATCCCGGAAGAACTCCGGATAGCTCTTGGAAACGGCCTGTGCATCGTCGATCACACCGCCGAAGCGCGTCGCCAGCACGGCAAGCGCCATCACTACCCGATGATCGTTGTGCCCCCGCAGGATTTCCTCAGGCCGATGCAGCGGCAGGGGGGCAATCTTCACGTCGTTCTCCCCCACGCTGATCTCCGCGCCAAATTTGGACAGTTCGTCCGCCATGACGGTGGCGCGGCTGCTTTCCTTAATGGCCAGCCGCCGGGTGCCGGTAAAATGCGCGCCGTGTTCCAGTCCAGCCGCCACAGCAAACAGCACGGGAGCCAGATCGGGGCAGTCCGACAGATCGGCCTGAAGGGACCCTCCGGTCATCGCTTTCATCAGCCGTTCACAGCTTCGATCTCCCTGCAGGCTGTCAGCGCGCAGGCCCGTCACATTCACCTGACCGCCCAGCGCGTTCAACCCATAAAAGAACGCCGCCTGCGACCAGTCGCCTTCCACCGTGACCTGCGCGGGCTGATAACGCTGTCCTCCTGGCACAAGGAAGCGCGTCTCTTCCTGTCTATCTACCCGAATGCCGAAAACGTTCAGCGCTTCCAAAGTCATATCCACATAGCCACGGCTTTCGAAAGGCGGAAGAATTTCGATCACGCTGTCTTCCTCCAGCAGAGGCAGAGCGAACAGCAGTCCGGAAATAAACTGGCTGCTGACGTCGCCCCGCAGCCGGTACAGCCCCGGCTGAAGCCTTCCGCTCACCGTCAGAGCGTCCCTTT
This sequence comes from uncultured Clostridia bacterium, assembly GCA_934643535.1. Taxonomy (GTDB): domain Bacteria; phylum Bacillota; class Clostridia; order Christensenellales; family Aristaeellaceae; genus Limiplasma. The sequence goes on from CAKUCE010000105.1 coordinate 5,107, forward strand.
CGACGGCGAAGGCAACACCGCGCTCCTTCAGCAGTTCCTCGTAGACGCTCACTCCGCGGGCCATCAGCCGCTCTGCGCCGCGAAAAGCGCCGCCGCCGGCACAGAGTGCAGTCGGGATCAGAAATCGCAGTGTACTGCCGCTCTCCCGGCAGGGAAGTACCGGCAGCGAAGCGCCCGCCGCGGGCCGCCCGCCGCAGCCCTTTACCCATAAACGCCCGTTTTCCTCTCGAACCTCTGCGCCCAACGTCCGAACGCAGTCCATCGTAGCCAGAATATCCTGGCTCATCGCCACGCCGTCAATGCGGCTTTCCCCCGCCGCCAGCGCCGCGCCGATCAACAGCCGGTGCGCGCAGCTTTTGGAGGGCGGAGCGGCGACGCAGCCCCGCGCAGCGCCCGTTTCAATGATCGCTCTCATTTTTTCTCCCGCCTTTTCAATGGCGATTTAACGTGCAGCTCTTTTTCCAAAACCGGCGGCACCGAGGACCAGCTCCACGTTCGCCTCAATGGTGCCGTCCGCCGGGATACGCCGGTCGCACACGGCGTTGTATAGAGGATACCGTTCCTCGAACCGCTTGCGTAAGGCGTCCGTACTGCTGGAAAGCGGTCTGTCGCCGGTGGGACGCAGCTTTTCCAGCGGACGATCCAGAAAAAAGATAAGGCCGTTCTGTTTCAGCCGCCGCACGCTTTCCGGGTTCAAGACGGAACCGCCGCCGGTGGCGATGACCACGCCGCTCTCTCTGGCCGTTTCCGCTGCAATCTCCGCTTCCAACTGCCGGAAACCGTCCTCGCCTTTTTCGGCAAAAATTTCGGGAATGGTTTTTCCGGCCCGCTGGACGATCAGCTTGTCCGTATCCCGGAAGGGACGGTTCAGCCGGCGTGCGACCCAACGGCCCACGGTGGTTTTCCCGCAGGAGGGCATACCGATCAGCACCACGTTTTGTTTTTCCCGCAGGACAGCATGATAAATGCCGTCGATCCGACTGTCGTCTATCTCCCGGTCAAAGAAGCGGGCGGCGGCATAAACCGCCTGCGCACACAGCATATACAGCCCGCCCTCGGCAGGAAGCCCCAGTTTTCGGGCCGACTGCACCAAGCGTGTGGACAGCGGATTGTACACCACGTCCACCACGCCCTCCAATGCAGGAAAACGCTCCGGCTCCAGCGGACAGCCTTCTGCATTGGGAAACATGCCCACCGGCGTGGTGTTGACGATCACCTGCGCGTCGGAATGAAGCCGGGAAACCTCCTCATAGGTGCAAAGCCCTTCGCCGCCGTGCCGGGAAACCAGCACGATCTCCCGGGCGCCCATGTCCTCCGTCACAGCCCGCAGGGTCTTGGAGGTACCGCCGGTTCCCAAGATCAGTACCTTCCGACCGGAGATTTTCACCCCCGCGTGGCGGATCAGCGCGGCCGCGCCGGAATAATCGGTGTTGTCGCCGTACAGCCGCCCATTTCGGTTTACGATGGTGTTCACCGCGCCGATCTTCCTGGCCCTGTCGGAAACTTCGTCCAGCAGAGGGATCACCAGCTCCTTATAGGGGATGGTGACGTTCAGGCCCCGGAAAGTGCGTTCTTCCAGCAGCTGACGGACCCCTTCCGGGCTAAGCTCCCGAAGCTCGTAGGGATAATGGCCGATCTTGGCATGAATTTCCGGGGAAAAGCTGTGCCCCAGCTTCGCGCCGATCAGGCCGTATTCCAGCCCTGTTTCCATCAAAAGGCCTCCCTGCTTTTCAGAAAAATATCCGTGCCATAACGTCCTGCCAGCAGGTCGCACAAAACCAGCGCAGTCACGCTGTCGATCACCGGACAAATGCGGCGGACAATGGCAGGATCATGCCTTCCGGCAATGGTCAGGTCAATTTCCTCATTTTTCAGAAAATCCACCGTCTGCTGCGGCTGCGCAATGGAGGGCGTAGGCTTTACCGCACAGCGGAACAGGATGGGCATTCCGTTGGTGATGCCGCCGTTGATCCCGCCGTTATGGTTGGTCGCCGTCACAACTCTGCCGTTTTCCAGCCGAAACGCATCGTTACACCGACTTCCGACGCCATCAGCCAGCGCAAACCCATCGCCGAATTCCACGCCCTTTACGCCTCCCAGCGAAAAAAGCGCGTGAGAAAGCAGCCCTTCTACGCTGTCAAACCATGGTTCGCCCACGCCGCAGGGCATTCCCAGCACAGCGGTCTCCACAACGCCGCCCACGCTGTCCTGTTCGGCTCTGGCGGCCAGAATGGCAGCCTGCATGGCTTCGCCGCGCTGCGCGTCCAGCGTGGGAAAGGCCGATACCGCCAACGCGGAGACATCCTTTTCCCATTCGGCAAACGCTCTATCCTCCACCTGTGCACAGCGGCGGATATGCGTCCCGACCATAATGCCAAGCCGTGCCAGAGCAGGCAGCAGGATGCCGCCAGCCGCTACCAGCGCTGCGGTGATCCGGCCGGAAAAGTGCCCGCCGCCCCTTCCATCCTCGTAGCCGTGATATTTACAGTAGGCGGCAAAATCCGCATGAGCAGGCCGGGCCTTGCCCAGCAGTGCCGAATAATCGCCGCTGTGCTGCTCCTGATTGGGGATCAGAATGCACAGAGGCGTTCCCGTGGTTCTGCCCTGCCACACACCGCTCAGAAGCCGAAAAGCGTCCGGCTCGCGGCGGGCGGTGTCCGTGCCGGAGGAAGGACGGCGGCGGGATAAAAGCGCCGCGATCGTTTTTTCGTCCACAGGCAAACCCGGACACAGACCATCCAGCACCGCGCCCACCGCCGGGCCGTGGCTCTCCCCGAACAGGGTCAGGGTAATGCTGGAGCCAAAGGAATTTTTCACTGCCATTGCCGGATCCTTTCTGCGATTTCCGCGAGGGTCATCTGTCGGAATACGAAGCTGCCGATTTTATCCACGCAGACCGTTTTCACACCGCCATCCGCTGCTTTCTTGTCGTGTTTGATATAGGAAATCAGCTCGTCCGCCGTTCGGTCGGTACAGGTGGGCAGGCCGTACTTTTCCAGTACCCGCGCGATACGCTGATGGGCTTCCGGCGAACTCATGGGCAGCATTCCCGCCGCCACGCATTCTCCGTGAAGCCACTGGCCATCCATCGCGCTTTCAATGGCATGCCCCACCGTATGGCCGAAGTTGAGGACCCGGCGCAGGCTCTTCTCGGTAGGATCCTGCTGCACCACATCCCGTTTGATGCGAAGCGAACCTTCAATGACCGCATCCAGATCTTTTTCCCAGTTTTGGCTTTGCTCGATCGTTTCAAACAAGGCGCTGTCGCTGGTGGCGGCCATTTTCACCGCCTCGGCCAGCCCAGCAGCCACCTGGCGGCGTTCCAGTGTCCGCAGCGTATCCGGGTCGATCAGCACCTTCCGGGGCTGATAGAACGCGCCGATCACGTTTTTTACGCCGTCCATATCTACCGCCACCTTCCCACCAATGGAGGAATCCACCTGGGACAGCAGCGTGGTTGGAATATTGTAAAAGTCAATCCCCCGCATATAGACCGCTGCGGCAAAGCCCGCCAGGTCGCCCATGACCCCGCCGCCTACGGCGATCACCCGGTCGCTGCGAAGAAAGTTTAATTCCAGCATCCGGCTCAAAAGCGCGCGGTGAGTATCTAGACTCTTGGTTTTTTCTCCCTGCGGAAGGGTCACGACCGTCGAGTCGGGACACACGGCAACAATCTGCCGGGCGTAGTCTGCCGGTACGCCGTCATCCGTGACGATCAGCGCTTTTCCCGTCCGGGGCAGATACTCCGCCGCCCGGGCCAGTGCGCCGCGCTCCAATACGATGTCGTAACCGCCGCCGGGATATTCTACCGGAAGGATCATGCTTTCACCCCGCTGTACGTGCCCACCAGCTTTAGCCGCGCGCACACGGCAGAAAGCTCACGAAGCATATTCTGGCCGCTGACACTGCTGATATTGCCCTCGGCCTCCACGAAGAAGTAGTAATTCCAGATCAGATCTTTCATGGGACGGCTGCGCAGGTTGCGCATATTGAAATCATGCGCGCCGATAATATTCAGGGGCTGTGCCAGCGCGCCCGCTTCGTTCTTGGTGGTGAATACCAGAATGAAATGATCGCTGCCGGTGCGGCTGTCCGATGCGGGCAGATGAAGCGCCCGGGAGAACACGGCGAAGCGGGTGGTATTAGTGCGGGAGGCATTGATGCCCTTGCTCAAAAGCTCCAAGCCGTACAGCTCAGCCGTCTCTTCGGAGGCAATGGCCGCCATGGTGGGATCATTCTGCCCGGCCACGTATTGGGCTGCCAGGGCGGTATTGGAATAGGAAAGCGTCTGCCAGCCGTGGGAACGAATAAATTCCGCGCACTGTTCCAGTGCCTGCGGATGGCTGACCACGATGCGGATCTCGTTCAGCTTCGCGCCGGGCCGGCCCAGAAGATTGTGCTCCACCTCCAGCTCGATCATTCGATTCACATACAGACTGCCGGAGAACATCAGATCCATGACCGCGCCCACATCGCCTGCGTAACTGTTTTCGATCGGCAGCACGGCGCAGTCGTATTCCCCCGCCTCCACGGCGTGGTAGGCTTCCGTAAAGTCCGCGGCGGCGGTCAGCTTCGCCTCGGGGAAGGCCCGCTTGGCGGCGATATAGCCGAACGCGCCCTCCACGCCCGCATAGATCACCTTCATGCCCTCGTTAAGGCGGCTCTGATAGGCGCGGGAGGTTTTCATCATATCCCGAAGGAAGCAGGTGTAATACTCCCGCAGCTCGGGATCCTCCACCCGCTGCGCGCCGCGTTCGATCACCGCCGCCTCCCGGTTTGCGTCCAGAATGGGCAGGCCGCACTCCCGCTTGTACTGGGCTACCTGACGGCAGGCCGCCATGCGCCGTTCAAAAAGCCGGGCCATCTCCTGATCCACCGCGTCGATTTCCACTCTTGCCTGCTGAAGCTCATCCATCTGCCGTACCCTCCTGCATTTCTTTCTCCCCGGCCGGAGCCGAAGAACGTTTTCCAAAACAAAAGGCGATTTCCCGCAAAGGAAATCGCTCTTGGAAAAACCGCGATCGTTACCGCGCCCATTCAGCGCTCCCTTGCGTGCCCGTTTCCTTTCTAAAGGAAAAATAC